>JASHWX010000007.1 GCA_030043815.1 Candidatus Rhabdochlamydia sp. | reverse complement strand
AATGAAACAGTTTAACTTTTTTCGGGCTCCAAGTGGTTTGTTTAATCAATTCTAGTACGACGAAATTCTCTGCTGCTTTTCCAAGGAAAGAGGGATTATCCTTAAGGCGCGAAGCATCAAGATTTAACAATTGCAATAGAATTAATGTATCTACGAAAAAGACTTTTGGAGATTTTACAAGGCGTTTTTTAAGATTTCTGCTCCAAGCAGGCAAGGTATGAAGAATAAAAAGACTATGGAGAAGTTGAAAATACCGTCTCAATGTTGTCATGGCAATTCCTGAGCCTTTGACTAAATTTCCATAATCGAGAAGGGATCCGATTTGTGCTGCAAGTGTGACGAGAAGATTAGGCAGCAAACTGATCCCTTCAATATTTGCCAGGTCTTGGATATCTTTTTGAAGGATCAGCGAAAGATACCCATCCGCCCATTCGCTGCGCTCATTGTGGTTTTGCAACTGTTGCACTTCGGGATAGCCGCCTCGGATAATTCGCTCGATCAAGTTTATTTTATTAAATGAAATGCTAGGGGTAAAGGTAGGATTGGCATCAAAGACTTTCTCGAGAAAGGTTTCCCGTATTCCGTTGATTTCTCCTTGGGAGAGTGGATATAGCTCGTAAAGAAGCATTCGACCTGCCAATGAATCACCGAGCTTGGGGATGACAAGAGGATTAGCTGAACCCGTCATCAAATACCTGCCTGGTATCCGCTGATTGTCAATATCCTCCTTAATCGGCAAAAAAAGTTCAGGAGCACGTTGAATTTCATCGAGAATGACAGGTTTTTGTACTGAGCTCCGGATAAAACCTACAGGATCATGGTGAGCTGCTGCAAGTGTGGGGAGATTGTCAAAGGTCACATAAGAAGCATGGATCTCTTTGGCCATCGCCTTCATTAAAAAAGATTTACCCGATTGCCGAGCCCCTACTAAAAGAATAGCAGGACTTCTTTTTATTCCACTTAAGACCTTCTCATTCAAGAATCTAGGATATTTCATGATTTCCCATCCATCTAATGGTCTAAATTTTACCATTTGATGGTTTTTTTTAAAAGGGCGCGATTCATCTCGGCCCTGAAGAGCCGAGTTTTCTCGCGTCAAAGGATAAAATATACTGCGACCGTTCAAAAAGAGTGAAAATGCCAAGGAGGCGCCGTGAATTTGAACCAGGCGAAGTCCGGCGCTTAAAGCAGCTCAACTTGAACAAGTTGAGCGATGCAGGCGGGTTCAAATTCACTGGCTGTCCGACGCCGGCAGATTCACTCTTTTTGAGCGGGAGCAGTATAAATACTTTAAATAGGTCGCCAAGGTCTTGTAGATGTTTTAATAATTTTATTTTGTTCATGCAATTTATCTCTTTTTATGTTAACATTTATGTTAAAAAACTGAGAGGTGTTGTATGGCAGTAATATCAATAGCAAAAGGCTATGTCACTCGTGCTCAAGGACCTGTTGCTGACATGTCCCAAGTAGAACGATTGGAAGATGAAATCGACACATTTGTCAGAGAGCGTTTAAATACGAATACACCCGAGGCGCAAGCAGCTCAAAGAGAGGTCGCGATTGCAAGGGGCGCACTCCAAAAATCGAAGGCGGCCGTCTTCGCGCATGAGTGGCGTCATTTTCCTTTAAAGAACACGGGGGGCAATCTGATCAATCCCTCGCTCCGCTCTGTGCTCTTTCATCCACTCATTTATCAAGGCCGCTTTCCTCAAGTGGGATTCTATAATACAGCGTCCCGCGAGTATGAAATGGCATTTCCCAGCCAATTGGTCCGTCTCCATCCAGCGCAAGCATGCAATCTGCCCGATTCAGTGAAGAAAGCGATAGGAGATGTGCGCGGAAAAAAAGTGGACTATCTTCTCTCTTTCTCCGATGCCGTCCAATTGAAAAAGTCGAATGCAGCGCTGCAGCGTCCCTTGATTTACAATCTATCGACACATGCTTGGGCTCAGCCCGACTATCGCCTAGGCGAAGATCGCAGTGTGGATGTGCAAATGGGAATATTCGAAGGCCGCGATGTCAATGAAGTCAAAACTTCCAATGGCGTGGCTTTTGGATATTTAAAGCCGATGTCTGTGTATTGCCACCCCGCAAATGGACTTACTGCCCTCTCCCCCAACAATGCTCAATTTGAAGTGAATCCCCATGCGTCGTTTTCCACATTTTGGAGTGTATGCATGTTAGGCGACCGCGCCGTTGTGACATTGCATTTCATCATCAATGAATTGGATTTTGTCACAATGCCCCTTCAAGCAGCTTTTCAACAAGGCGGTTCCCTTGCTCAGATTATACAAAGGGTGCAGATTGTTCCTTTTACAAGGCAATTGTTAGAGCTTGCCGCTGATTTTGAACGGGGACAACCGTCAGCTTGGGAAAAATTTCAAGCAATGAATACACATCACAAAAATGCGATTTTCTGCCGCACCTGGCTAGACAAATGGAATTATCACTATCCCAATATTTCTGCACCCCATTCAGATTTTGGACGATTGGCCTTTCTAAGCGACCCTCAACTTGCTGAGCAGTATCATTGCACAGGGAAAGATAAGTCCACCCTTCTTCATAACTACTGCGTCCAGTTGAGCCTTAATTACATTCACTTTGTCGCAGGCTTGGAAACACTGCTCGCTGCGCCCAAAGAAATCCCAGTAAACGAAAAAATGCGCACACTCAAGCCGGTTGTCGAAGCATTTCAACGCGGGGATGAGGGGGAAGGGATGCGCCTTTTCAACGCGCTCGAGCCAAGGCACAAGCACGGCGTATTCGCCTATGTATGGGATTTAGAAGGACGCCCGATGGATTTCCCGGGAGATTTCGGAGCTGCGTCCTTCTACGGCGACACTCGCCTCAAGTCCGACCGTCTTTGCGACCGCGACAAGCGCCTCCAAGCCATTCTTTGTTATATTCATTCTATTTAATTATACTACTCCCGCTCAAAAAGAGTGAATCTGACAGCGTCGGACAGCCAGTGAATTTGAACCCGCCTGCTCCCTAGCAAAAGAGCCACTGGCTCTTTTGCAAGTGTACGCAGCACTCAACTTGTTCAAGTTGAGCTGCTTTAAGCGCCGGACTTCGCCTGGTTCAAATTCACGGCGTCCCTCCGGGCCCGGTTCGCTTCGCTCACCTGCTTTCCTTAGAAAATGTCTATGGACATTTTCTAAGTGTTCGCAGCCTTGGCATTTTCACTCTTTTTGAACGGTCGCAGTATAGATAAGGTCACCATAGACATGTCTATGGTGACTTTAAATTTGCTATTCTTTCATAGACAGCAAAAATTCAACATTGCTGTTGGTCTTTTTGAGTCGGCCTAATAATAAATTCATGGCATCGAGGGGAGATAGATCGGCGAGCGCTTGGCGCAGGAGATAAATCTTTTCCAGCTCGTCGGGGTGGTAGAGGAGCTCTTCCTTACGCGTGCCGCTCTTGATGAGATCGATGGCCGGCCAGACTCGGCGATCGGCAAGGCGCCTATCGAGCACGAGTTCCATGTTGCCTGTTCCCTTGAACTCTTCAAAGATCACTTCATCCATGCGCGAGCCGGTATCGATCAGCGCGGTCGCGATGATGGTTAAGGAGCCGCCCTCTTCGATGTTGCGGGCTGCGCCGAAAAAGCGCTTGGGTTTGTGGAGGGCGTTTGCGTCGACGCCGCCGGAGAGGATTTTTCCTGAGTGCGGTTGCACGGTGTTGTAGGCGCGGGCAAGGCGGGTAAGGTTGTCGAGAAGGATGACGACATCGTGGCCGTATTCGACGAGGCGGCGTGCTTTTTCGCTTGCCATTTCGGCGACTTGCACATGGCGCTCAGGGGGTTCGTCGAAGGTCGAAGAGACAACTTCGCCCTTGACGCTGCGGATCATGTCCGTGACTTCTTCCGGACGTTCGTCGATGAGAAGGACGATCAAGACGACTTCAGGATGATTGGTCGTGATCGCATTGGCAATATTTTGCAGAAGGATCGTTTTGCCTGAGCGTGGAGGGGCGACGATGAGCGAACGCTGTCCTTTGCCGATCGGAGCGATCAGGTCGAGGACGCGGGTTGTCATCCGCTCTTTGGTCGTCTCCATCACGAGGCGCGAGCTGGGGTAGAGAGGGGTTAAGTTTTCGAAGAAAACGCGGTCGCGGGCCTTTTCAGGAGGATTATTGTTGATTTTCTCGACTTTGAGAAGTGCGAAGAATTTTTCCTTCTCTTTCGGCGAACGGATGGTGCCGTACACCGTATCCCCTTTTTTGAGATCGAAGCGGCGGATCTGCGCAGGAGAGACATAAATGTCTTCAGCGGAAGGAAGGTAGCTGTAGTTCGGTGAGCGGAGGAATCCAAACCCATCGGGAAGGATCTCAAGCACCCCTTCGCCGACGAGGATTTCTTCCGGCCTCTCAGAAAGGTATTTAACGATTTCGAAGACGATCTGGGACTTTGTGAGCGCTCCGAGATTGCGCAATCCAACATTGCGCGCAAAATTATTCAGCTGCTCGACATTCATCCTCTGAAGGTCGGAGATCTTGGTCAGATTCTCTGGCCGCGTTTTGCTATTATCAGGTTCTTGAACGTCTTGAATGGTGTCTTCTTGATTCATTAAAATCAGACTCCTCTCGTTAATTGTAAAAATAGGAATTTAACATTATTCTTAAGCTCTTCCAAACTGCCATTGTTTTGAATCGTCAATGTCGCTTTGGCTGCTTTTAATTCAGAATGAATTTGTCTCATCATGCGCCTATCGAATTCTTCGGAAGTGTTGCGGGTGTGTTCCATAAAGCGTTTGCGGCAAAGTTCGGGCGCAGCGTCAACGCTGATGACGGCATCGAATCCTGTCTCCCCGCCTGCTTCGTAAAGTAAAGGGATTTCGGCAATGAAAAGTGGATACCGATTTTCTTTGAGGATCTCTTGGTATCTTCGTTCGATTTCATCAAATACAGCCGGGTGAATAATTTGTTCCAATGCGTGTAGGAGGTCAGGGTGAGTAAACACCTTAGCGGCAATCTTTTTTCGATTGATTTCATGCCCGCTGAGGATATCTGAACCGAGTAAACGTACGACCTGCTGACCTACAACAGTATCTGGAGATAACATTTGGTGGACTATTTCATCGGCGCTTACGATGTAGGCTCCGAGCTCTCTAAAGAGTTGACAGACAGTCGTTTTGCCTGCTGCCAATCCACCTGTTACGGCAATTTTCTTTAATTTTAACATTCTCCCCAATTTTTTCCAATAGATATATCTACAATTAAGGGAACATTGAGCTGAAAGACCCCTTCCATCGTCTTTTTGACTTGGAAAGAGAGCTTTTCCGCCTCAGTTTCAGGAGCTTCAAACAGCAGCTCGTCGTGAATTTGCAAAATCATCATCCCTTGCTCAGGATGGGATTTGAGATGGGAATCGATTTCGATCATGGCGATTTTGATCAGGTCGGCCGCTGTGCCTTGCAAGGGCGTGTTGATCGCAAGCCGTTCAGCTGCAGCGCGGATGGCGGGATTTTTGCTGTTGATCTCGGGGATGGGGCGCTGCCTTCCGGTCAAAGTGACCGCGCGTCCCGTTTTGCGGGCGCTTTCTTTGCAGAAATGAAGAAAATCTTTCACTTTGTTGTACCGTTCGAAATAGGTCTCGATGAAGGCCTTGGCTTCTTGGACTTCAATGCCTAATTCTTGAGACAGGCCAAACGCTTGCTGGCCGTAAATGATGCCAAAATTCACCGCTTTTGCTTGATAGCGCATTTGAGGAGTGACTTCTTTGATAGGGACCCCGAAGACAAGCGAGGCCGTATAGATGTGTACGTCTTCCCCTTCGCGGAAGGCTTTCATCAGGGCGGGATCTTCGGAGAGATGCGCGAGAAGGCGCAGTTCGATCTGCGAGTAGTCGGCTGCGACAAAGCAGTGACGAGGGTGCTGGGGTTTAAATGCCTCGCGGATTTTTTTTCCTGCTTCTGTACGTACAGGGATGTTTTGCAAGTTGGGATCTTGGCAAGAAAGCCGTCCAGTGGCAGTGACGGATTGATTGAAGGTAGGATGGATGCGGTGTGTGCGCGGATTGATCTGGCCCGGCAGGGTATCGACATAGGTCGATCGCAATTTTTCTAACGTGCGGTAATCGAGAATTTTCTCGATGATCGGAGCTTCTTCTTTGAGCGATTCGAGGACATCGGCAGCGGTCGAATAGCCAGTCGCTGTTTTTTTGGGAGGTTTGATCCCCATCTTTTCAAAGAGGATGGCGCTGAGCTGTTTGGGCGAATTGAGATTGAACGCTTCGCCTGCGAGACGATAAATCCCGTCTTCGAGTTCCTTTAATTCTTTTTTGAGCTCAACAGACATTTTTTCTAGTTTCTGAACGTCGACGAAAATGCCGCAGTGCTCCATTCTTGCAAGAACGGGGATCAATGGAATTTCGATATGTTGAAAGAGGGGTTTAAGCTGCAATTCGCTTAAATCTTTTTCAAAGAGGCGCTTTAGGCGCAGCGTGCAATCGACATCCTCGCAGCAATAGGCGGTGACTTTATCGAAAGGAACTTGGTCCATCGTGATTTGCTTTTTCCCTTTGCCAATCAGCTCATCGATCGGGATTTTGACCTTGCCGAGTTTTTCTAATGATACTTCATCGAGATTGTGTCGCTGTGTCTGCGGATTGATGAGGTACGAGGCGACGATCGTATCAAAGGCGATGCGCGGATAGGGGATGTGTTCATTCATCAAGATGTGCAGATCATACTTGATATTGTGTCCAACGACGCCGATATGAGCAAGCAACGGTTTGAGCGCGCTCAAGACTTTCTCTTTGGCGAGTTTGCCGTTGACGGGGATATACCAAGCTTCTCCAGGATGAACGCCGATTCCGATACCGACAAGTTGTGCTTCCATAGGACGAAAATGTGTCGTCTCCGTATCGATGCAAAGCTCTTTTTCCCCTTTTAGCTGGGCAATGAGCGTGTCCAGGGCCTGTTCATCTTCGACAAGATGATAGCGCACCTCTCCAAATTCTTCTTTTGCTTGAGGTTTTTTTTCTTCAGCTTCCCCAAGTTCGCGCAGCAAAGACATGAAATGCATTTCATGATAGAAGAGCTTGACCTTTTCCATGTCGGGCATTTTGAGGCGATAAAATGTGTCGTCTTTGGGAAAATCGACATTGAGATGGATGGTCGCGAGCTGTTTGCTCATGAGGGCGATCTCTTTGCCTTTGATCAGCGTCTCTTGTTTTTTTCCGCTTAACTTTTCGGGATGGGCAAGGATTTCTTCGAGCGTTCCGAATTCGTTGAGAAGAGAAGAGGCAGTCTTAGGTCCAAATCCCTCCAATCCGGGAATGTTGTCGGAGGCATCTCCCATCATGGCGAGATAATCGATCATTTGCTCAGGGAAAACGTCGAAAATCTCTTTCACTTTGGCCCTATCGATGAGTAGGTTGTCTTTGTGAGGATTGATGATAAAGATGTGATCGGAAACGAGCTGGCAGAGGTCTTTGTCGCTCGAGCAGATGCAGGTCTTGACGCCTTTTCTTTCCGCCCATTTTGCCAAGCTGCCCATGGTGTCGTCTGCTTCGACATTGGGGATGGAAAGGTAAGGGATACCAGCGATTTCGCAAAAATACAGCGCTTGCTCGAGCTGAGGGATCAGATCTTCCGGCATGCTGACGCGGTGGCTTTTGTATTCGCTGTAAATCTCTGTCCGCGATTTTTTGTTATCGGGCCCATCGAAAACGGCGATGAAATGATCGGGAGAAAAATCCTTGATCATTTTGAAAATCGACCGGATGAACCCGTAGAGGGCGTTGGTCGACTCTCCTTTCGAATTTGTCATGGGCCCGATCGCATAATACGCTCGGAAAAGAAAATTAACAGCGTCGACGATGTATAGCTTTTCCATGAAAATTAGGGTTGATACAGATACAAAAAGCGCCCGCTGAGCTCAGAATTCATAAAAGGTCCGATCTGGAATTGATGCGTAATCTTGCCTTTCAAGAGTGAGGGATGGCTTTCGCTGAGCTCAGAAAATATTGAACGTATAGGGGAAATGGTCATCACCTGATATTTTTCCGTTTCTGGA
>JASHWX010000077.1 GCA_030043815.1 Candidatus Rhabdochlamydia sp. | reverse complement strand
AAGCACCGGCCGCTGAAAAAGAGGAATTTCCATTTTTGATTCCTGAAACCTCTCAGACAAAAATGGACCAGCCTTCAGATCTATCAAAATCTCCGCTCCCTTCTGAGAAAGATGTTAAAATCGAGACTCAGGAACAACCTAAAAAGCAGCCAACCAAGGCAAGCCTTTTCAGATGGGCTATGCTCATGGCCAGAATTTTTGAGTTCTTTCCACTCTCCTGTTAAAAATGCAGCTGGCATCTAAGTCTCTCTCCTCTAAATCGCCTTCACAAGTGCCATTGAAATTCCTATCCTTATCAGAGTATAAATGGAGCTGGTATATTAAGCTGCCTGTTCTCTTGGTTGCTAATTATTGCTTTGAAAGCAATCCAACAGCATCCTTATCATCTAATTCTAGTTTAGAATTATTCTTTTTTAAGCGCTTCTCAACGTTTTTGATCGGTTCTGCAGGAGGGATTTTTTCTGGTGGAGTTCCTCCAATCTTTGCAATGGCAGCCCGTACTTCTTTTCCTACCATTTCGTGGGTCTCAATTGCATCTCTTTGATTTCGGATATTTTCGCGTTTCAATTTTTCCCGCGTTTGCGACATTCTGAACTGATTGGCAATCAATTCAGTTGTGCCCATTCGATCCATCAGGTTTTCTTTAGGGGGTATGCCTTTACGAGCCTTAATCGCATCGACCCCCAGTCCTCCATAAAGGCCTTTATAGCCTGCATCATGAAAAACCCCGAACATTTTGTCTTGGACACCAGCCTCTCTGGCTGCACCGGATAACGCTTTGAATTCTACTGACATTTGTTGGCGGGTCTCCAATCTTTCCAGATCAGCAGCCAATTGGTCAGAAATTTCTTGGCGACGAGTTTGGATCGCAAAGTATTTTTGTGCCTGTGCAATTTCAGGCTTTCTTGGATCCCCATTCTGTGCGATCAGGTAACAGGCAAAGCGAGACAGGTGATAATCTTCGATTTGTCTTTCGGTCTGACTTCCGATACCGACCATTTTGCCGGCGCCGGCAAAATGGTTTTCAGGATTATTTTCAGATAGCCTGCAAGACTCTATAGCCTTTTTGATTGCAAGTTCAAATCGCCGCCATTGTGAATATCCCAGACAGGGCTGCAAGTCCCGGGCGCTCCAATATTCGACGCCATGTTTGTTGAGTTTCTTAAGAGATTCAAAAGATGGAGGAGAGGGGATGAGAGATTGGTCTTCACGGTTATCCATAAAGTTCCAGGGAAAAAATTTTTAGACATTTCAGGATATCAGGTGGAACTACTTCTTTTCCAAAGAAAGTTGAATCTTCTCTAAAAAATCAACCACAAAAAATCCCTTAGATTCGGAGGCCAAACTCAATTCACTTCACTGGGATTAAAAAAGTATCACGGGATAACTTATCCCCGCCGTAAAAGTGATGGGGTTTTTTCCCTACGTAAGTGTAACGTTTACTCAAAATGTCAAAAAGACGTGTGTTCGCCCACAACCCTTGCAATATTAACTCCGATGAACCGTGTTGTGCGGCGATCTGTTTCATACGATTAATAGTATTTAAAAACGTTCCGGAATTTGTTTGATCGGTGATGAGTTTAAGATAAGCGATAGAAGTACTCTCGTTCAATCTCTCGATTTCAAATGCCACTACTCTGTGACGTTCTAATTCTTCCACGGTTACGCGCATCGCTGAGAAGGCAGGAGGTTTTTTGGCAGTGGCTTGACTTAACACGTTGGAGACTTTTGCAGTTGCTGCGGGGAGTGTTTGGGCAAGCCGAATCGCACCAAGTCCGGTGACAGCGCCAAAGGCAGTTTTTCTAATCAGCTGAGAATCTGCGAGGTATTGATTGGCCTCACTTTCGCTGATACCGAGCTCCTTAAGTCGCATAATGAAGGCGTGGGGTTTTGTCGAGAGCTTTTGAGTGACGAAATCCAGTGCGCCAACTGCCCTCAATACTTCTTTAGCAGCTGTTTTGGTCTTACCTTTGACGAATGTTCCGACCTCAGATGCTGTTTGGCAAACTTTTTCATGCACTGGACCGGCCGTGCAAACCGATTGGACACCAAAATCAACAACTGTACCGATGCCTCTTAGTGTCTTCGCTGTGACATCGGCTAAAACCATGTATTCCCTCGCTTTCATCGCATTCTTTGCTTGGATTGAAGCGGCGAGGCTCGCATCGGCTTTTTGTTGAGTGGCTTTTAAGCCGCCAGCGAGCAGTTCTCTGCCTGTCTTTTGGGGTTGGAGAACAGGTTGAGCGATGTCAGGGATTTGCGTACCTCGAAATGCCCCGACTTGTCTAAATTGTTCTCCGAGAGTGCGTTTTTCCGCATCATACTGCAGGCTCTGCGATTGGAAGCGATTATAGATTGAAGAGATCGTCTGGAGATGGACGTCAATTTTTGCTTTGGCATCTTTTGGGGACAAGAGCCCTTGCTTCATGCAGTTCAAGGTCAGCTCGATCTTTCGTACAGTGGCATCGATCTGGCGGGACAGGCCGGCGCTTTGCCGATTTTTTGCCTGCTTTAAAGCATGCTCAGCTTCAGTCTCAACAGACTCTGCAGAGACTTCCGAGACGTCGGGCAAAGTCGGAAAGGAGTTGGTAACGTAGGGGATGAGGGTAACTTCAGTGGTACTCATAAAATTTCCTCATTTTTTCTGAGTTTCAAAGGTTTTTAATTTCTCCATCAAAACCATGAGAGTGCGCATCGATCGATCAACCCGGGGTTGAAGTTTCTCTAGATGCTCAGAATCATGACTCTGTTTTAAAGCTTTAAGAAGCCCTTCCGGATCATCCGACCATGCCTCCCACGCAATGCTCGATAAGGTGGGTGCGGGAGTCTTCTTTAAGTCGAGCTGCCTCAAGACATTCTCAATGACCGGTTTCATGGATAGGATCAATTTTAATTGATCAGCATTTTGATCCTGGAGATAGGCGATTTGAGCTTGAAGGCAACTGATGTAAGATGAATCAAGGGTCTTTTCAGCCTTCATTTCTGCTCGATGAATCATTCCGGCTTTTTTGGAGCTGCTCTCGGTGTCGGCCAATTTTATCTTAAGAGCTGCATTTTCAGCGAGCAACAGTTCAATCGTGCGCTGTTGTTCTTCGATGTGCTGCTGGCTGAGTTGATTGCTTTGCTGCAGAGCTCCTTGTGCACTTTTATTAGCGGCAACTACCGTGGACAACATTTCAGCAAGCGGAAACTCGATGGGTTGAGTGGATACGGCTGCAGGGCTTGCTGCAGGCGCTTGCAGAACTAATTCTTTTCCAATATTTGACTTTTCAAAAGCAGTCTTTAGATCGACTCGTTGTGATGGTTTAACGCTCATATGGCGCAAAAGGCTAGCATGGCAATTGATTTTGTGGCTATCTATTAAAATTCGATATTGTCATTCATTTTTTCTTTTGACATACCAAGGATTTTTTAGCATAAATGAGGGTCGCCCCTTTCCTCAGGAAAGGGGGCTTTCCTTTTTCCTTTGTCTGAAGCACTGACTGGCATCTAAGTCTCTCTCCTCTAAATCGCCTTCACAAGTGCCATTGAATTTCTTATCCTTAAGCCTGCCTGCCCCTTTTCCCATAGACATAAATGAACTGGTCTTGCTAGACTATTAGACCTTTATCTCTAGCGAGAATTTAAATGAGCCTGACTCGAACCGTCACCGATGTGGTGCCCCAAGTATACACGATCTGTTTGCGCCCATCTTTTCGAGCGATATTAGAAGGCAAACTTGATGAGCTAGCCCGCTTTTTTGTCCGGCACCATGAAAATGACAAACTCACTCTCGCGATATTGGCATGGGCTGAGCCGTTGACCGCGATGGAACTGGACCGATTGCCAAATGAAGAATTATGTGCCACTGTCGGACGTGAAGTGCAAGTCCTCGTTCATCGGATTTTGCCCAATCCCATCAGCCAAACGCCTTACAAGAACCCCGTCTGGTTCCATGGCTGGGTATTGGAACAAAGCCTTCTCAAATACTACAAAGAGTTCGATGGGCATCGCGTTGAGAATATCGATCAATACCCTCCCCACCTCCCCGCCAGGGAGATCATCGATTGGACAAGAGGCCTCATTAGAACTCTTGTCGAGCCCCTTTCACCTGAAACCGATCCTATCGATTTGATCCCGCCTCTCTCAGGCAAGCCCATGCGCAATCTCGACGCGATCTTAAAAAGTATACCCCCCGACTGCGCACCCCAAATCATTGAGACTTACTACGAAGGACTAGCCAATGCAGCGATTGCCAAGCGCAATGCCGAGGCGGACGCCGAAAACAATGAGCGACAAAGACAAGAAAATGCCCAAGTCCGCGCCAATCTCCGACAATCCATTGCTGAAGAAGTAGAACAATTGAACCGAATGCATGCCGCAGATCAGCAAAGGGTCCAAGAAGGATTTGCCGCTGTTGCCGCGAATCACCGAAGGGCTGCAAACACCCTTCAGGCGCAGCTTTCTGAAGAAAGAGCAAACCAAGCAGCAACCCATGCTGCAGATCAACGCACAATCAGCGGATTAAATGACCGCATCCAAAGGGCAGTCATTCAAACGCATCGACTCGAAACCGATTTAGAAGGTGAAAAGCGAACTTCTCAAGCACTGAGAGCAGAAGAGCGAAGGTT
>JASHWX010000076.1 GCA_030043815.1 Candidatus Rhabdochlamydia sp. | reverse complement strand
GGAAACGGGCACTCGAGCTCTGAGCGCGGAAGAAGGGCATGGAGTGTGAGCTGAAGCTGGATATGTTCTAAGCTTTTTTCATGCTGGCGGCATTTTTGGGGCCGGGCAAGATGGTAAAAATGAATTTGACGCGAGGAGCCGCTGCGCACACGTAAAACAGCTTTACACTCAGGGCAAAGATAATTTTTACCGCGGATGGCCCGAGCGGCGTAAATAGGCGAGCCGTTTTCTAAAGCGATCAGCTGCATTTTTTAGTTTTTAAAAAATCCCTTCCAATGTAATAAAATGTAGATCAGCTTGACAATAAGAATCTTTCCCCTCAAAATTGAATGGTTTGAAATCTCGGAAGAACATGGCAAAAGGGTCGTTTAGCAGTTTATTTAGTCAGCAGCATCAACAAAAAGTTGAAGAGCTCGTCGCCGTTGCGAAGGAGCAAGGGTACATCACCTACGAAGAGATCAATGAAATCCTGCCGATGACCTTCGATTCGGCAGAGCAGATCGATCAGGTCTTGATCTTTTTGAGCGGCATGGACATCCAAGTCCTCAACCAGGCGGAGGTCGAGCGGCAAAAAGAGCGCAAGAAAGAAGCCAAAGAGCTTGAAGGTTTAGCCAAGCGCCCCGAAGGGACCTCTGACGATCCCGTACGCATGTACCTCAAGGAAATGGGCTCCGTGCCCCTGCTCACTCGCGAAGAGGAAGTAGAAATCTCAAAGAGGATCGAAAAGGCGCAGATCCAGATCGAAAAGATCATCATGCGTTTCCGCTACTCCACGCGCGAAGCCATCTCGATTGCCAATTACTTGATCACGAGCAAAGAGCGGTTTGACAAAATTATTTCAGAAAAAGAAGTTCAGGACAAAAATCTTTACTTTCAGCTGCTTCCCAAACTTTCTCAATTACTGCGCAAAGAAGATCACGTCCTAGAGAAACTCCTCCTCGATCTCTACAGTCCCGAGACGAAAAAAGTCGACAAAGTCAAAATTTCAGAAGAAATTGAAAAGTGCCGCATCCGAACGCAGGCTTACCTTCACCGCATGCACTGCCGCCACAACGTCATCGAAGATTTCGGCGAGGTCATTTTGACTGCATACGATCGGTTCTTGACGCTCGAAAAAGAGATGCATGAGCTGGTCCCGCGCGCAGAGAAAAACAAATTTGCCGCAGCCAAGCTTGCTGCAGTGCGCCGCAAACTGGCCAAGCGCGAGCTTGCCGCCGGCCGCACGCTCGACGAGTTCAAAAAAGATGTCCGCATGCTCCAGCGTTGGATGGACAAGAGCCAAGAAGCCAAACGGGAAATGGTGGAGTCCAACCTCCGATTGGTCATCTCGATCGCGAAGAAATATACGAATAGAGGTCTTTCATTTTTGGACCTCATCCAAGAGGGGAACATGGGCCTCATGAAAGCCGTCGAAAAATTCGAATACCGGCGCGGCTACAAGTTCTCTACTTATGCGACTTGGTGGATCCGCCAAGCTGTCACCCGCGCGATCGCAGACCAAGCCCGCACCATCCGCATCCCAGTTCACATGATCGAGACCATCAACAAGGTGCTCCGCGGTGCGAAAAAACTGATGATGGAGACCGGCCGCGAGCCGACTCCCGAAGAGCTCGCCAATGAGCTCGGCCTCACCCCTGAGCGCGTCCGCGAGATTTACAAAATCGCGCAGCATCCGATTTCATTGCAGGCAGAGGTAGGTGATGGAGGGGAAAGTCAGTTTGGTGATTTCTTGGAAGATACTGCGATTGAATCTCCAGCTGAGGCAACAGGTTATGCGATCTTAAAGGACAAGATGAACGAAGTCTTGTCGACCTTGACCGACCGCGAGCGCACTGTGCTCATCGAGCGCTTCGGTTTGCTTGACGGCAAGCCAAAGACACTTGAAGAAGTCGGCGTCCGATTTAAAGTCACGCGCGAGCGCGTCCGCCAAATCGAGGCAAAAGCGCTGCGCAAGATGCGCCACCCCACCCGCGCCAAACAACTGCAAGCCTTCTTGGACCTCCTCGAAGAAGAATAATAGCAGGATAATAGGATGGTCAGGATGCTTCATTCTGATATTTCAGAAATTATTTTAGGTTGTTGCTTTGAAGTAATGAAGGAACTCGGTGCTGGTTTTTTGGAAAACGTCTACAAAAATGCTCTTTTTATCGCAATGAAGCAGAAAGGGTTGAATGTCATGACTGAGCAAACATACGAAGTCCTATTCAGGAATCAAAAAGTCGGAAAATATGTAGCAGATTTGATTGTTGAAAATGCGGTTGTAATAGAGTTGAAATGCTCCACATCTCTGTTACCAGAACATCAAACACAAGTTATCAATTATTTAAAAGCGTCAGGAATACAGGTTGGGCTATTAGTCAATTTCAGGCATCAAAAATTAGAGTACAAACGATTACACCATCCAAATACTGTAGACAAAGAGGAGAAGTTGAAACAGGAGCTTTGTACTCTTCTTCATTGATCCTTATCCTGACCATCCTATTATCCTGCTTTCATTTTCTTCTAAAAAATTAAGCAGGATAATAGGATGGTCAGGATGGAAAGCAAAAATCGTCGTTGATTTCTTTTTTCTTTCAGATCATCCTGATGGCCTTGAGGTAATGAAAATGGCGCAAAATCAGCTTCTCGAACTGATTTTTTCTCAAGGCGGCCTGCTGAGCCGTTCGTTAAAAAATTTCGAGGAGCGCGCCGGCCAGCATGAGATGGCCAAGACAATCCTCGGTGCGTATGAAGAGGACAAAGTCGCCCTCATCGAGGCAGGTACAGGGATCGGCAAAAGCCTTGCCTATCTCGTCCCCGCTGTCTATTGGGCATTAAAGAAGCAAGAAAAAACCGTCATCACTACTCACACCATCGCCCTGCAAGAGCAACTCCTTCACAAGGACATCCCGTTTTTGCTCAAAGTGATGGATGTCGATTTGAAAGCGTGCCTTGTCAAAGGGATGAGCAATTATCTCTGCCTGCGCAAGCTGCACGAGCTGCAAGATCAGCCGCTTCTCTTTTCTTTGGAAGAAACGAAAGAGGTGCAAACGATTGAGGAATGGTCGGAAAAGACGCAGGAAGGCTCCCGCTCCGATATGACCTTTCCCGTCTCTTCGGCAACTTGGGAAAAAGTCGCAGCGGAAGGAGAGTCTTGCAACCGCACTCATTGTCCTCACTACAAGCAGTGTTTCTTTTTTAAAGCGCGAAAACAAGCGGAAGAATCGCAATTCCTTGTCGTCAACCATCACTTGCTTCTCGCTGATATCGAGCGCAAGCGGCTAAATCCCGGCCAAGAATCGATCCTCCCGGAGTATAACCGGCTCATCGTCGACGAAGCCCATCATCTTGAAGAAATCGCCTTAGAATCGTTTGCTAAGCGTTTTGACAGGATTACTTTCTTAAAGCAAATCGGCAAGCTGCATTCCGAG
The DNA here is from genome assembly GCA_030043815.1 of Candidatus Rhabdochlamydia sp. GTDB lineage: Bacteria > Chlamydiota > Chlamydiia > Chlamydiales > Rhabdochlamydiaceae > CAJCIW01. The sequence goes on along the minus strand of JASHWX010000076.1, from coordinate 986 downwards.
GCGCATCCAGAACACTCACGCCTCTCTCTATTGAAAAAAAGTCTTACGCAAGCATCGCCTACGCTCATACATAAACTCGATGTGGAAATCCTCGCGCAAAAAAGAAAATGCCATGAAGAGCTCGAAAGGACATGCGCACAGATCTCTTTTTTCTTAGAGAAAGAGACGAGAAAGAGGATCGCTGATTCAGTGGCGGCGCATCCCTTTTGGCAAGGGACCATTCTTCCTTCTTTGCAAACGTTATCCGACGAGATCGAGCGGCTGTCTGTAGCTGTGAAAGGACTGCTCTCTGAAATCGAAGGAAATTCTCCTCATACCCTCGAACTCCAGGCAGTTGCGAGTCGGTTAAGTGAAAATGCAGAATTCCTTAAGCAATTTGCGGCGCCGTCTCAGGAAAAACGCGTGCGTTGGATTGAGGTTTCGGGCCATCATGTGATCCTTGTCGACGCCGCGCTTGATATTTCTAAACTTCTGAATGAACTCCTCTTTTCCAAGCAGCGCACCTCTGTGCTGTGCAGCGCGACCATCGCTCCTTCCCGCTCATTTACTTTTCTCAAACAGCGGTTGGGCTTGGACGTGGAAAATGCCGTGGAAAAGATCTTCGATTCCCCCTTCAATTACGCTGAGCGTACGCTCTTTGTTGTTCCCACTGATCTTTCCCCTCCCTCCAGTCCGGAATTCCTCAAAGAATGTTCAGAGGCAATGTCTGAAGCCATTGAGATCAGCCGCGGCAGTGCATTTCTTCTTTTTACTTCTTATGAAATGCTGCAAAGCTGTTATCGGGCTCTTTCACAAACATCGCTGCCTCATCGATTTCCATTTTTAAAACAAGGCGATCTTCCCCGCCACGTCCTTCTCGAAAAATTCAAAGCGAAAGAAGGGAGCGTCTTGTTTGCCACGGATTCTTTTTGGGAAGGGGTGGATGTCCCGGGCGAGGCGCTTCGCTGCGTCATCATCGCCAAGCTGCCTTTTTCTGTGCCGAGCGA
>JASHWX010000075.1 GCA_030043815.1 Candidatus Rhabdochlamydia sp. | reverse complement strand
TCAGCAAAAGATTTAGCAGAAAAACTCAACCTGCGCGGTCCCAATCAGTCTCTTGCAGCAAAAATTAATGGGACAATCCGCGATTTGACAACAGCGCTTAAAGACGGCGATACCATTGAATTGCTCAATTTTGAGGAGCCTGAAGGCAAGGAAGTCTATTGGCATACGTCTGCGCACGTGCTAGCGCAGGCCATCCTGCGCCTTTTTCCCGATGCCAAGCCGACCATCGGCCCCCCGATCGAGAATGGATTTTATTACGACTTTGCCAATTTGACTGTTTCCGATGAGGATTTTGATAAGATTGAAAAGGAGATCGATAAAATCCTCGATGAAAACTACAAGTCGGAAAGGCATGTTCTCAAGGGAAAAAAAGAAGCCCTGGAACGATTTAAAGGCAATCCTTACAAACGGGAATTGATCGAAGGGTTTAAGGAAGGCGATGAAATTTCGGCCTATTCTCAAGGCGAGTTCTTCGATCTTTGCCGCGGCCCCCATCTTCCCAATTTAGGAAAGATCAAAGCATTTAAAATTTTAAAAACCTCAGGCGCTTATTGGAAAGGGGACTCGAAACGCGAGATGCTGACGCGCATTTATGCGATCTCATTTCCGGAGCGCAAGATGCTGAAAGAATTTCTTCATATGCTCGAAGAAGCCAAAAAGCGCGACCACAAGATCATCGGCCCTAAACTCGATCTCTTCTCGCTCAAAGAAGAAGCTCCGGGCATGCCGTTCATCCATCCGCATGGGATGATCGTATGGAACAAGCTGCTCGACTTCTGGCGCCAAGTCCACAATAAAGCGCAATATGTCGAGATCAAAACGCCCCAGATCATGACGCAAGAGCTGTGGGAAACGTCGGGGCACTGGTTTTATTATCGCGAGAACATGTACGCGTTCAGCATCGAAGACCGCCACTTTGCGATCAAACCGATGAATTGCCCAGGCTGTATGCTCTTTTACAAAGCAACGACGCATAGCTATCGGGAATTTCCCTATCGCGTTGCAGAAATCGGCCATGTGCATCGGCATGAAGCATCAGGTGCATTGAGCGGTCTGTTCCGCGTGCGCAGTTTCCATCAAGATGACGCGCACATTTTCATGCGCCCTACCGACATCAAGCGGGAAATCATGAATGTGATTGCGCTTGTCGAGGAAGTTTATTCGACATTTGACCTCACGTACCGATTGGAACTTTCTACTCGTCCCGAAAAGAGCATCGGTACGGATGAAGATTGGGAAATCGCGACAAATGGATTAAAAGATGCGCTCGATGAATTAGGACAGCCCTATCGCATCAATGAAGGGGATGGCGCTTTCTACGGACCCAAAATAGACATCCATATTCGCGACTCGCTCGGGAGATCTTGGCAGTGCGGTACCATTCAGCTCGACATGGCGCTTCCCGAAAAATTCAAACTGGAATATATGGATAGTGACGGTCAGCTGAAAAGGCCAGTCATGATCCATCGCGTGATCTATGGGTCGATCGAGCGCTTTTTTGGAATTTTAATCGAGCATTTTGCCGGTAAATTCCCGCTTTGGTTGTCTCCGAGACAAGTGTGCATCATCACTGTCGCCGACAGGCATAACGAGTACGCCCATCAGCTCGCAGCAGAATTGAAAAAAGCGAATTTCCTTTGCGATGTCGACGACACGAGCGAGTCGGTTGGCAAGAAAGTTCGTGAGTGCCAGTTGGTGCAGTACAATTATATGCTCACCGTCGGCGATAAAGAGCTCGAAAATCGAACAATCAGTGTCCGCACCCGCGATAATGTCGTGCATGGCGAGATGGAGATGGCGCACTTTATCGAGACGATTGAAAAAGAGAATAGAGAAAAATCTCTTACATCTTATTTAAGCAAGGAAACCCAGCATGCATAAGATCGCTGTCAGCAGCTTTAAGGGAGGAACCGCCAAAACCTCGACCTCTCTTCATATCGGGGCAGCCCTTGCCAGGTTCCATAGGCAAAAGGTACTGCTCATCGATTTAGATGCGCAAGCGAATTTGACGACAGGCCTTGGCTACGATCCCGATGCGCAAGACAGCATGGCCCCTGTGTTTCAAGGACAAAAAAAAATCCAAGAAGTCATTCTTCCAACAGCCGTTAAAAATCTCGATTTGATCCCCGCAGACACGTGGCTCGAGCGCGTCGAGGTGACAGGACCCCTTGCCGCAGACCGTTATTCCCACGAGCGGCTCAAAGAGATCTTAAAAACCTTAAATTATGATGCGGTCATCATCGACACACCGCCCTCTCTTTGCTGGCTGACAGAATCTGCCCTCATCGCGGCCGATCATTCGCTCATCTGCGCGACGCCGGAATTTTACAGCATCAAAGGCCTGCAGCGATTGTCGCAATTCATGAACAGCATTTCCCAGCGGCATCCGTTCAATATTCTCGGCGTGGCCCTTTCATTTTGGAATCCGCGCGGCAAAAGTAACGATGCCTTTCTCGAAGTGATCGAGTCCACATTTCCTGGAAAACTCCTCGCTTCGAAGGTTCGGCGCGATATCTGCGTCTCCGAGGCTTCTGTCTACGGGAAACCCATTTTTGACGTAGCCCCCAAAGCGCGCGCATCGGAAGATTACCGCGCACTCACAAAAGAACTCTTGAAACGGATGTAAAAATGGCCAAAGTCAATTCCCTCTTGACTCAGCGATTGAAAATGGCGACTGAAAAACTCTCCAAGATGACAAATCTTGTCGAGATGTCGTCAAGCGGCAACCTCTCGAGCTTTTCAGGCGTTTTCCGCATCGCGCCTCTCAATGAAAAAGAAAAAGAAGCATTGAGCTCGCTGCTCGAACAATATAAAAATGAAACTCAAGAGATCGAAGGCGACCTCTATCATCTCTCCTCGATCACAGCAGAGGTCAAGGCGATCAACAATCAAGCAATCATCCTCCACGGCGAGAGAATTAAAAAAGCCCAAGAGATTTTAAAAAATTACCGCGACGGGGCATTTAGCGCTTGGCTTGTCGCCACTTATGGCAACAGGCAAACACCGTACAACTTTTTGCAATACTACGAACTTTACACGGCGCTTCCTGAACGCTTGCATCAAAAACTCGATGAAATGCCTCGCCAAGCCGTCTACAGCCTGGCTAGCCGTTCGGGGCCCCAGGAGCAGAAAGTACAGATCATCCAAAA
>JASHWX010000074.1 GCA_030043815.1 Candidatus Rhabdochlamydia sp. | reverse complement strand
CCGGCGACAGCGGCAAAGCTGGCGGGGTCGCGAAGGGCCATATCGGATAGCATTTTGCGGTTAAGCGTGCATCCTGCTTTTTTCAATCCAGAAATGAGCTTGCTATAAGACATTCCATTGATCTTTGCGCCGACTCCGATGCGGATGACCCAAAGGCGTTTGAAATCTCTTTTTCTTTGTTTGCGGTGGCGGTAATTGAATGCCATTGCTGACATCACAGCATCGGCTGCCAAACGGTGGTGATTTTTACGGTCTCCGTAAAATCCCTTGGCCCGTTTGAGAAGCCGTCTCTTCGAACGAAGATTTGCCACTGCGTTAGTTATTCTAACCATGGTTTATTCTCCAATTAATCTACTCCCATCAGACGGGAATACATTTTTACTTGTCCTTTATCGACCAAAGCGCCTTTTTTTAAGCGCCGTTTGCGCTTGGCGGCCTTAATGGTCAAATGGTGACGGCGTCCGGGTTTGCGTCGCATCAGTTTTCCCGTTCCAGTCACTTTAAATTTTGCGGCGACTGCTTTTCGCGTTTTCATTTTCGTCACTGTAGTTTCTCCGTTTTTTTCTTTGCTCCGGGGGCCAATACAACCGACAAATTACGGCCCAGCATTTTTGCAGAAGACTCAGGAGTGGCGATATCGGCCAAATCATCGCAAAACCTCTGGATGGAGCGCATCCCAAATTCGGGGTGGAGCATTTCTCTCCCTCGAAACACGCACGTTAAACGCACCTTGTTTCCCTTGACGATGAACTCGCGCGCGTGCTTCATCTTAGTCGCGAGATCGTGCTCATCCGTATTGGGCTTGATCTTGATCTCCTTGACTTTGACTTGATGCTGCGCTTTCTTCTGTTCCTTTTCTTTTTTTGTCAGCTGATAGCGGTACTTGCCGAAATCGATGATTTTGCACACCGGGGGTTCGGCACTTGGAGCAATCTCGACTAAGTCGAGACCTGCTTGTTCCGCTCTCACTAACGCATCTGCTAATGTCAACACTCCGACCTGTCCGCCATCTTTATCGATGACGCGCACTCTCGGTGCTCGGATTTCTCTATTTATTCGTAAATTCAGAGTTTCCACTCCTCTTTATTGCAGAACTCTTCTAATGTCATCTTCTGCTCATCATTTGCGCCATATGCGCGAATAGTGAGGGTCTTTGTCTTCTCTTCTCGTTCACCGAGAATAACGACATAAGGCACTTTTTCCATCATCGCTCTGTAGAGCCGAGCCTTTAATTTTTCTTCGCTATCATCTAGCGTAGCGCGTATGCCCTGAATTCGCAACGCTTTGAGCATCTCACTGGCGTTGACGCTGGGGACCAGCGCGAGGATCCTCACCTGCTCCGGTGCGATCCAGCATGGGAGCCACCCTCCGCTTTTTTCAAGCAACAGTGCAGTCCACCTCTCTAGCGACCCGAAAGTCGACCGGCTCATGATGTCGTTTGCCAGAAAACTCAAAAACGGGCCTGTCCATCGCCTCCCGAGTGAATCAGCGATGCGCACATCAATACTTGATAATATGCCGCGCTTCTCACTCTTTTCGACCGAATATTTCAATCCCTCTTTTTCCAGTGCTTGGCGCAAAAGAGCCGCCCGCTTTGCCCGGATTTCTTTAGGGCCTTCGCTCGAAATAGACAGAACAACTTCGAACTCAAAATTAAAGATTTTAGGGATCTGGACGATGAATTGCAAGGACGAAATACATTCTTGTAAAAGTTTTTCCTCGGGGAGAAAGAAATGGGCGAGGTCAGCGGTATAGGCATGGGGCAAGAAAAGGCCGTCGGCAAGGTCCCCTTCTTCTTCAGAGGATGTCCAGGCAATTTCGGCAGTTTTCTTGAGGGCATGGCACTGGGCATGGCTTTTTCTTAGCTCTTCAATTGTCGAGACCGGAGAAGAAATGAGGTTAAAATTTTGATTTATATGTTGTTCACGCCACCATTGGACCAATTGATGGCGAAGTTCTTCTCCACGAGGAAGCCACCGCCACTTCCCTTCTTCTTCCATGGGCTCGAAAAGGCCTGCCATGCGGCCTGAGGCGATATGGGAACATTGTGAGGGAGGGGTTTGTTTGGCCAGCAACTTCAAAGAATCTTTGTTAACCGATGCGACTCCTACAAGGCGCATGATCTTCCTGCCAAAGAGTTCAATGGGAAATGCTTCGATGAGTTTGAAATGAGCAATACTGAGTTGATCGAGGATGGGAAAAGGGCAAAAATCGACAAATTGGCCAATTTTGCACACCTGTACAGTGGCCCTTGGGATATCGAGGAGCTTTTCCACGATCATTTCCTGGCCATGGTGCTGCATGAGCGATGCGGCGTTGCCGGGCATCATTTCTAGTGCACGGACTTCTCGTTTTTCCCGGATGATAAGACGCATGCGCTCTTCTATGAGAGTTAAAAAATCAGCTTGCCAGACAAAGGGCATGACGAAATCGTAATAAAAAAATTCGGGTGTTCCTCTGCCGCCCAACAGGCGAACACCTGGGAAAAGCTCGCAGACTGCGGCTGCCATGAGCTCTGCAGCGGTTTGGTTTTGGGCTATGACTGAAGAAATTTCCATGAAAATGAGTTGGGATATAGCTGACTCGAACAGCTGACCTCCACGATGTCAACGTGGCGCTCTAACCAACTGAGCTAATACCCCTTTAAAATTAAAGAGGTATGATATTCAAAGTAAGGGATTGTCAGCAAGAATTATTTTCGCCCGTGGCCCCCGCCGTGCCCCCCGCCATGGCCATGCGGATGAGAGCCGCCGCCATGATGACCGCCGCCGTGCCCATGAGTATGCCCGCCGTGCCCAGGCGTTCCACCATGTCCCGTATGGCGCGCTCTGCCGCTGAAATGGTTATAATCGTGATGATAGTGGAAATGGGCACTATGATAATGATGGCTGTAATAGTGATGCCAGCTGCGCGACCAGTGATGGTACCAGTAACCGTGCCAATATCCAGGCCATCCGCCAAATCCGCAGAAGCCCCAGCCAAATCCATTCCAATAGTAACCTAATCCATCGCACCAAAAGCCGTTATACCACAAAAACCCGACTCCAAAGCCTGGGAAAAAGAGGGAACATCCCGGGCCGCCAACATCGACGTTGTTATTGATGACGATCCCTCCTTGGTCAGGATCATAGGGATAATTGGCCGTCGTCACGTCTCCATTATTGTTGATGATAATCGTATTGACAGAAGCGGGGTTGTTTCCATATTTATCCGACACTTCAGGAACAGGAACGACGTTTGTCTTTTCCATATTTTTCATCTGCTCAGATGTAATTTCCTGATCGGTAGTAAATGGCTGCTCCTGCTCATCACTTTGATCATCTTGCGCATGAAGCATAATAGGGGCACTGCTCAATGCCGCCATGAGCGCCCACATTCCGATTTGCTTGAACATACCCTCACCATCCTCTTTGATCGTTGTTTTAATTAATAACAAAAATTTTAATTGTCAGCAAGGGATAGCTTCAAGCTTTTAAATGTTAATGAGTTATATCTCTACAACATTTTTTTATTTATTAAAACATTGCTTATTGCTATAATTAATTAATAATCAACCTTAAAATAAGGAATTAACATGACAATATATTCAGAAACAATAGGACGAGCAAGGGATCTTGTTCAACAATTAGAAACGTTTGCAAACTTAGATCTACAGAGCCAAGTTGAATTTGAGCCAGAAATCGCAACTAAAGTCGCCGAACTTGCGAACTTAGAAGAGATGATGCCGATCTTTACTGATGCCAGTTTTACCGATAAGAACACCTTTACCTACTTGCTAAACCAAGGCGCTCAATATCAGCAAGCCATTTTCCACAGCTTCCAGGCCCGATTGCCATTCGTGCAAACACATGCTGCACCAAACGCTAAACAAAGGCTCCGATTGGAACAAGATGACGAATATCAAAAGGGATTAATTCAAGATCAAATCAAAAATGTTGAAAATGCATGGCAATCGATCGACTCCATGTTGACTGATAATCCTAAAACAGACTTTGAGTTAGTCTTAGGATTTTACAAGCAATTTTACAAACCCGATTCTACTATTCTTCCCCAAGCTCAAGTAAAAATACTCGAATACGTCGAGGTTGCTGAGAAATTTTTAGAGAAATTCATTTCTGAACAAGATGATGATGATCGCAAGGCGAATGCTAAATTGCACCTTTTGAATTCTCTCATCACTGCTCTTGACAGCGGCAATCAGGATGAAATTCAATCTAAAATGTCGCAACTTTCGAGAGATGAAAAAGATCAATTGCGCATAGAACTCTCAAGGATCTTGAATAGACAAGTTGGTCAGGGACTTCTGGGTCAACCATTTAAAGAATGGCCAGGCGATATGAACCAGAAAAAACAAGCGATCCAGAATGTGTTAAGATCTTTACCGGCAAGCACCTCTGCGGAAACGATGAAAGTGCGCTTGCAAGCATTAAAAGCGCCTGCTACTGCGCCCGTTCTCACACCGAAAAAACCCGCGGCAACTGTTGCTCCAAG
>JASHWX010000073.1 GCA_030043815.1 Candidatus Rhabdochlamydia sp. | reverse complement strand
TAATAACTAAGACGTGCTGAGGAAGAGACGAAGATTTTGTATCCCATCTTTTTCAATAGCATCAAAGGAACACATCCGCTTTTCCATTCATCGGGATTGATTTTCCCGTAGTAAAATGGGAATCGGGAATGAAATAGGGAAAACCAAGAAATGTGCGTTGCGTTGGCATTGGAGAGCGCCATATCGAACGACAGATTGTCCTTCTTAAATTGATTTAAAAATGGCGCATATTCCTCATTGATGTAGTCCGCTCGAAGGGATTCTGCCACGAAAAGATAAATGTCAGGCTTATGGGCTAATGAAAATGCGCGCGAGTCCAAATTGCGCATCAGCTCTTCCCCGCTGACAGGTTCCGGCAATCGCTTTGCCAAAGATAAATAGATCGCCTTATGGGGAAAGAACGTCATCTTCCACGGCAGCGTCTTTTGATAACGGTCGAAGAAGGCTTTGGAAACATGTTTTCTCACTCCAATGTCCCAACTGATCAAAAAGATGCTTAAAGTGGCGAGTGCAGCCAGCTGCATCGGAAAAGAAACAAATAAAAGACGCCTCTTCGTCCATTTTTCTGAAATGCGGTACAAAAAGATCCCCGACATCAAAAGGGCGATTCCCCCGACTGCTGCAAATGCCCAAACCACAAGCGAAACATTGCTCGCAAGGAGGAGCTCAATAAAATTATCGTAGCTTTCTTGCGAAATGAAATTCAGAGCAAACCAAAACGTCATGTCCATCATTCGGACGAGCGGAAAATCGATGAGATGGACCAAAAATAAAAAAAATACAAAGACGATGTACACATTCATCAAGCGGGGAGAATATTGCCGGACTAGCCCTGCCAAAAAAACGAGGACAAGGGTCTCTAGAGCGACTTGGGAAATCGCATAAATGACAAAAAACCCGGTCGACATGGAAATAGTGGGCTCGATCAATAAAACGTGAAAAACGTGAAGAAAAGCGCAAATGGCAAAGTATGCACTGAAAAAAGCATAATTGATCGGAGCTCGAGTGTCCTCTCGAGCTTCCTTTACCCTGTCCATTTCTTAGCTCCCTCTAAGAATTGACTATATGAGGGAGGTAAGAAATTATTTCAAATAATATTTAGAGCCAGTTACAAAACTTCAGTGCATGGAAAAAACGATGATTTTGAGTCAGTTTGCCAGTCGCGCCAGCGACCAAAGCCCCGCACCCGAGCACATACTCAAATGGAGTAGGGCTCGGGTGCGGGGTGGCAAAATGACTCAAAAGGGCGTTTTTGCCATGCGCTAGAGTTTTGCAACTGGCTCTTTACATTAAGGACTTAATTAGGCCTTCCCAGTCTTTATTTTGAATATAATGCTTCACTTTATCCGGATTTGCGCCGACTTGCTGCGAAAATCCAGGGATATATTGCATGACGTTGTTATTCGAATACTCTTCTTTCATTCTCCTTGCGAACCCATCGACGAAAGCGTCCCATTTGAATGAACTTTTCTTGATGTTTTTAACGCAGCTTTTCAGCTCGGGCTCTGAAAAGATGTAGCCTAAAAAGCGCATGGGATGGACGTGGTTGATTTTATTCCCTCGCTTTTCCATCGATCCTTTCTCAAAGGCAAGCTGGAAAATATTTTTCTCGGACATGGTGGTGATGATGGTCCAAATGTGCCGCCTTTCTTTATCGTTTAATGGGAGTTGATAAAAAGGCTCCGTACCTCCGCCTGCAGTCAAAAGGATGGGCAGATCCGATTTGGCCGAAGACGCGGCCAAGCTATTAAACCCTTGCACGATTGCTTTCACTTCGGCAACTGTCAATGGATCAGCGTATTGCGGATAGACGACTTGGATATTGGCGTCGGAGAGCAGCGCCGGGATGCTTGAATGGACCTCGTCTGGCCGTAAATTCAAGACAATCTGATTTGAAGCCTGGAAAAAACTCTCATTACTAGGGCATGATTCCCCAAGAAGGAATTGATCCGCATAATAAGAAGCTAAGAACGGCTGATCAGGCGCTTGAGAAGAGAGCGAGCTGAGCTGAAAGAGGAGCCTTTGCTTTGCAGAAGAAAATTCTTCTTCGGTAAATCCTGCCTTTCGAATGGTCTGCGCATGCCAGAGAAGATAAGAGAGGATATTTTCTGAGGCTTCCGGGGAGGCGAGCGCATAACCGCTCACAGGGTAAAAGAAACGGGGCCTCGGATGGACCCACTCTTCGTTCAACGCTTTGGAAGCTCTTTCCAAACGCTGCTGAACGATTTCCTGGAGCAGTATTTCTTGCCAGGCTTGTTTTAAGTCATCGCCATAAAGGGGATGAGGATAATTGATATGGATGGCGACTTTGGAGGCTTTGGGATCGGAACTGATTTGAATGGGCGCAGCCACCTGGGTTGCGAAGGGCAAATCTTTAAAGTGCTTGGCAATCATTGCTTGCGCGGCATCTGCGGGGAATTTCCCTACGGCGACGACGGCTAGTTCAAGAGAGGTGTTTCCAATTTTCTCTCTGCATGAAGAAAAAAAATGATCCGCATCGTCAAAGGAACCGTCCAAACTGAATTGCACATCTTCTTGCAGAGCATTGCGTAGAACAACGCGAAAAGAACACGTTTCGCCTTCATAATCTTGGACGTAGGCTTTAACGCCATTTGATAGGTTGTAGATCTGAGGATCATTAGCGTTGAGAGAAGCGGCGCAAAGGCCAAGAGTGAAGAGAAAGCGCAGCATGATTCTGTCCTCCAATTGAAAATAGAGTGCTTGATATATTAAATTTGTTCGATTCCATTCAACTCCTTTCTTTCTCCACGCACAACTTTCATCATGCAAGTTCTTAGACAACAGCAAATTGCAACGATAAATTTCTTGCAGCTAATGATTAAAAAAATTATTTACTGTATCATGAGCTATATGAGACCTAAGATATTTCTATTCGGAGAAGCGGAAAAAGGGGATTTTTGCATTCCCCATCTCTGCAGATCCCTTCCTCAACTCGCAGAGACATTCGGGAATCCTCCCGAGGAAAGCCTTGGCATTCTCTATGCTGTCCAAGCGCTCATGTACGAGAGGGAATTGATTTTCTTTCGAGTCAAGGAGGAAGGATTTAGCATCCCCGACTACATGCGCGGCTTGCGGCTTTTGCAAAACAAAGATGCCTTTAAAGAACTAGCCGCGATCTGCCTGCCTGGAGTGGGCGATGCCGAGATCATCGAAGCGACTGGGCCTGTCTGCTCCATGCATCACAGCATCCTCATCACATCTGAAAAGGATCTCTATGATTATCTCACTCACATACGAGTAAAATAACCCACCAGACCTTCATTAGTGGGCTTCATCCCTTTCGCTCCTGCTTTCCAATTTGCAGGGCACACTTCGCCGTTTTTCTCGAAGAAGATCAATGCATCCAGCATGCGGATGGCCTCATCGACTGAGCGGCCGAGGGGAAGATCGTTGATGAGCTGATGGCGCACAATGCCTTGTTTGTCGATTAGAAAAAGCCCGCGGTAAGCAATGCCGTCTTCTTCTTTCAATACTTGGTAATGGCGCGCGATATTTTTATGAATGTCGGAAACAAGAGGGTATTCTATCCCTTCGATCCCGCCTCGGCTCTTCGGGGTATTGAGCCATGCTAAATGAGAGAACCAGCTGTCGATCGAACAGCCGGCGACAAGGCACCCGCGCTTTTCGAATTCAGGCAGCATGTCTTGAAAGGCATGAAGCTCAGTGGGGCACACAAACGTAAAGTCAAGGGGATAAAAGAAAAAGATCACATATTTTCCAAGATGGTCGCGCAATGAAAATTCATCGACGACGTTTCCCTTGACAATCGCTTTTGCTGTAAAATGGGGGGCCGTTTTTCCTACAAGCGAGTAATTCATCCTACATGACAGCGCGGAAACCCAGTTCTTTAGGACTGGGAGGAAGCGCTGCTCCTTTTTTTAAAATTGAAATAAAAATAATTTCTAAGGATAATTTCTGTCTATGAAAAGAACCATTAGCATCCGCTTGGATACGATTTTGGAGCAGGAAAGGCTGTTGATGCAACTTCAAGAGGCCTATTACTCTGCTTGTAATCAAATTGTTCCAGATGCTGTTGCTAATCGTTGTTGGAATCGAGTAGCCCTGCATCGCTTGGTCTATTCCAAAATTCGACAAAATTCTTTGTTGGGATCTCAAATGGTCTGTAATGCGATTTACTCGGTTTGCAAAGCCTATAAGGCCAAAGCGTTGTTTCCCGAGGAAAAAGTGCCAACAATTTGCTTCCGCAAAGGAAGAAGTGTCCATTTCGATAAAAGAACCTATACCATTAAAAACGGAAGCATCTCTCTGTATACTTTGGGGAAAAGAATCAAAGTTCCTTTTCGTCTTGCGCCTTTTCAACAAGCTTACTTTACTCGAGGAATTCCTAAAGAAGGCGAATTGGTCTGCAAAAAAGGAAAATGGTATTTTAATCTTGTTTTGGATCTTCCCGATCCTCCTTTGCAAGAAAGGAGCGAGCTTTTGGGAGTAGATCTTGGGGAAAATAATGTTTTTGCAACGAGCAGTGGAAAAGTGATAAGCGGAGGCAAGATCCGCCATGAAAGGGATCAATTTCTTGCAAAACGACGCGCTCTTCAGTCCAACGGTTCTCAGTCGGCAAAACAATTGCTGAAGAAAATCTCTGGCAGAGAAGGCCGCCATATGAGACATGTCAACCATGAACTGAGCAAGCATATCGTCCAAGAGGCGATTGAACAAAAGGCAGGAGTGATTGTTTTTGAGGACCTGACTAATATTCGGAAACGAATTAAGGCAAACAAAAGAATGCGCATGCGATTGAACCGCTGGGCATTCCTTCAGCTTCAGACATTTGTCCAATACAAAGCAGAAGCCAAGGGAATCTCTGTCTTGTATGTCAATCCTGCCTATAGTAGTCAACTTTGCTCCAAATGTGGTTGTTTAGGTGTCCGTGAAAGGCACCTTTTTAAATGTTTGTGTGGAAACCAGCAGCATGCCGACTGTAACTCCAGTCGAAATCTCTGCAGGTTTGCTTTGGGCACCCCCGAAGCAACGTGCGCCGTAAACCGCACGCAGGTGGCAGTCAAGTACTGACCATAAAGCTTTCGCCTTTAGGCGAGAGTTGTTTACATTCTTCCTCCAATTTTGATTTGAGCTATCCACTTCTCTGCTCCGATCGTCGTCGCCACTCCATGGCCCGGATAAACTTTGACGTCAGGGGGAAGCTTGGCCAATGCTTTCAACGAGCCTCCCATCAAATCGGGGCGGGAGGTCGGAAAGCTAAGGTTGCCGATCGTCCCTTTAAAGAGCGTATCCCCAGAGAATAAAATTTTCTCCTTGGGCAAATAATAACACACGCTCCCTGCGGAATGGCCCGGGGTACAGATGACTTGCACTGTCAATGCGCCGATCTGCAAAGTCTGTCCATCGACGAGAAGATGGTCTGACTTGATTCCTTTTACCGGATACATAAGCGGAAGCTTGTCGGACCCGGGATGTTCTAAGTTTGCCGCATCATCCGGGTGGATATACAGCTCAGCGTCTGTTGCCTCTTTCAACTCCGCCGCATCCCCGATATGATCCCAATGGGAATGGGTGAGGAGGATCTTCTCAATGATGAGCGAGAGTTCCCTACTGCGTCCTATGGCCCATTTCGCACTCTCAAAGGGCGCGTCGATCACCGCGGCCTTCTTCGTCACCGGACACGCGACCAAATAAGCATTGGTTTCGATGGGCCCTGAAGGGAAAACTTCTAATATACCCCGCCCGCTCAAAAAGTTGGAATTTGGACCCACGCGAAAGCTCCTGCGGTTGAACGATCGTAAAGCGCGCTGTATTAAATTAATACAGCTAGCTTTACGATCGTTCAACCCCAGGGCTTTGGCGCGG
>JASHWX010000072.1 GCA_030043815.1 Candidatus Rhabdochlamydia sp. | reverse complement strand
GATCTGCGCCCAAGCGATTGAAACGATCTTAAGTTTAAAAGCTAAGGCGGAACCCTACCATCCAGAAGACTATCACGCCATCGCAACCGAGTCGCTTCGCCTTGCGAAAAATCGCGATGAATGGATCGAGAGGATCAAAAAAGAGACTGGAGTCCCTGTCACCATCATTTCGCAAGAAGAGGAAGGGATTCTGGGATTTATCAGTGCGGTGAGCCAAAGCGGCATGCACCCCGATGATGCCATTTCTTGGGACTTTGGCGGAGGAAGTTTTCAAATCACTACTCGCTTGAATGGTCGTTATGAAGTTTATCAAGGAAGGCTGGGAGGGATTCCCATGAAAAATGCGCTGCTGAAAGTTCAGGGAAAAGAGATAAGCTTAAGCCCTCATCCCATCTCCCATTCAGACGTGAATAAGGCGGTCGCACACGTCAAAGAGGTTCTTCAAGACATCCCCGAACCGCTTCTAGCCAAGATTGAGAAGGGTCAAGTGCTGGGGATCGGAATCAATCCTTTATGGGGAATGCCGAATAACACTTGCTACAACCTGATGCGCATTTCCCAAGAGATTCACTGCCGCTTAGGTTTGAGCGATCAAGAAATCGGGGCCATGAATGCAATTCCCGTTGAGCGGATATCGCGTGTGGTCACCAATCTCATTTTGGCATATGGGGTCATGGAGGCCTTGAATATTTCGGAAGTCCGCTACGTCGGAACGCCTGGCGGAACCGCAGTCGGCGCGCTGCTCTCCCCTCAATACTGGAAAAAAAATGAAGTACGTCTACAAGCCCTATCACGAGATTTTCCCGATGCTCTTTGAGCAAGAAAAAGAGAGAATCCTCGCTCGTATCTCTCACGACATCAGAATTGAGCATGTCGGGAGCACCGCAGTTCCAGGTTTAGGCGGCAAAGGCATCATCGATATTGCTATTGCAACCGATCAGGCCGAGTTGGAGAGCATTTCAGAGCAACTTCAGCAAATGGGCTACGAGTTTAGACCCAACTATAGCACTTCAGACAGACTTTATTTTGTTGCGGACATGCCCGATCCCATCGAAGGCACACGAAGATATCACATCCATTTGACTTACCCTGAAAGCCGCGACTGGATCGATATGCTCTTTTTAAGAGATTACCTGAAAAGTCATCCAGAAGCTGCACATGAGTATGCAGAACTCAAAAAAGAAGCTGCAAGGACCGCTAATCAAGAAGGCGAAACGTATCGCCGGCTTAAAGATCCTTTAATTAAAAAAATCTTATTAAAAGGAAACGAAAAATGATTGTTTTTGAATGTACCCCAAATAGTTTTGCAGATCGCGCCCAAGAATATGAAACGTTGAAATTCAACTACGAGGGCGTTGAGATCGTGGCCAATTATCGCGAGAAAAAGGCAGACACCAAAAAAGCAACAAAGGATTGCTTTGCAGGAAGAGTCTATGTCCGGGATGTTGTCGAGTCGTTTAAAGAGATCTCAAGCCCATCTTTCGACAATCTTTCCAAGAAATGCGCAAGGCACTTCGCAGACATTTGCGAAGCTATCCTTAAACAGGCAGGGATCACTTACCCCAAAAAAGAGAAGACTCAAGCTGCCAAAACCTGGGAAACGAAAGTGAGTAAGTATGAAGAGATTTTCGGTGATCAATTGACAGCAGCTTTCCCGCCGATTCCTGCAGAAAAGCGCAACGCCTTGCTTGCAGAGATGAAAAAAGCCGCCCTCGCATTCGATCAAAGCTATACGGCGCTACAAGCAAAGAAAGAAGAAGATCAAGAATTTAAGGCGCTGGCAAAAGCTTTCAAAGCGGCAAGAAAAGGCCCTAACGGCTTGATGCCCTTCGTCTCGGCAAATCGCTCAGAGCTTCAAAGAAATTGGCAAGACTATACAAGAGTCATGCGCGAAAAAGGCGTCTCAGAAAAACTCATCAATCAGATCGGCGAGAAGGCCGGAGTTAAGGATGATTCTTAAATGCAAAAGATGCATTGCTCCTCAAGAAAAGGAAGAAGCTAAAGCGTTTCGGCAAAAGCACTTTTTCGATAGCCGGTCGCTCCAAGATCCCTATGTTTGGACCTTCAATCGTGGAGGACATGCGCATTTTGCGCTTTATCAGGATGATCGCATGATCGGCTATGCCCACATTCAATACTGGCCTGGATCGAGAGCTGCTCTTCGGATCATTGTAGTCGATGAGAAACAGCGTAACAAAGGCTACGGCTCATATCTCTTGAACTGCTGCGAACAGATTCTTAAAGAAGAAGGGATCAAAATCCTGCACACTGAGTCATCCCCTGACGCTGTCGAATTTTATAAGCGCTTTGGATATAGTGAAATGCCGTTTGATGATCCAGACAAATTTTCTTCTGATAAAAGAGATATTCCTTTGGGAAAAGTACTATGAAATTCCACTTTAAACACGTTATTCCATCACAAAGAGAGTTGGTCCATCGGTGGTTGGCCCAGGATCATATTCAGGCATGGCTGCATGGGACGGGACTAAAAAACACCTTAGAAGATTTGGATAACTTCTTTAAAGGCCATGGGATGTACCAGCATTGGATTGCGTATATGGGTGAGGCACCGTTTGCCTATTTAATCACCTCTGAAGAGGGAAAAGAGGCGATCACGTTAGACTTATTCATTTGCGTTGTCGATTACCTTGGAAAGGGGCTCGCCCCGCCGATGATTCGGGAATTTTTACTTAAACATTTTCGACACAAAAAACAGGTCTTTATCGATCCTGAGGCGAATAATTCGCGTGCAATCCATGTGTATGAAAAAGTAGGGTTTAGGATCGTTGAAGAATTCATCGCTACATGGCATCCCGTCTTACATTATAAGATGCAGCTCGATATGAAAACACTGGAATCTTCTGAAGAAGATTAATTTTTAGTATTAAATTTGTCCCATACGAACTTTTTAAACCATGCAGGCATTAAATCTGTTTTCATTTCTAAAATTTGGCCATTTGTAATTTCTGCAAGCCAA
>JASHWX010000071.1 GCA_030043815.1 Candidatus Rhabdochlamydia sp. | reverse complement strand
GGAGAGGATAACGGTGTTGATGCAGACCGATTTTCCCGATCCCGTGGCGCCGGCGATGAGGCAGTGCGGCATTTTGCTCAAATCGCTGATGACGTTGTCGCCTGAAACCGTCTTGCCGAGAAGAAGGGGGACCATCATTTTGCGCGGATTCTGGTGGTAGCTGAGAAGGAGTTCCTTGAAGCTGACCTCTTGCGGATAAAGAGAGGGGATTTCGACGCCGACTGCCGCTTTGCCTGGGATGGGCGCGATGATGCGGATCGATTTTGCCTGCAGGTTGAGGGCGATGTCGTTTTCGAGGGTTTTGATCTTTTGCACTTTCACGCCGATAGCGGGATGGACCTCGAAAGAGGTGATCGTAGGCCCGCAATTGATCTCGCCGACTTTGGCCTCGATGCCGAAACTAAGCAAGGTTTCTTCTAATATTTCCGCTTGCCGCTTAAGTTCTTTCTTGAGAGAGGGCTGGTCGACTTTTTTGGGGTTGTTCAAGAGCGAGGGAGGAGGCAGTTGATACGCGGTGAATTCGCCGCCTGCGACTTTATGTCTTTTGCTGGGAGGCGGGGATGGCGTTTCTTTTTCATTCATCACCCGGATCTTGGGCTCCTCTTTTGCTATTTGGTAGAGGGGCGGGACGATGTGCTTTGTGAGAGTATTTTCAACTTCTTCTACTGATTTTGGCTGTTTTTCAGGAGGTTTTTTGAACAAGAGGGGAATGATCTGGATCTCTGTTAACAAAAGAAAGGAAACGATGGTTGTGATCGAGAAGGTAAGCCCGATGCCGACATCGCTGAGCAGACGCTGCAAATTCATCGTCGGGATGTCCCGATAAAGATAATACATCGGAACGCCGCCTAAATTGTAGCGGGTGGCGTGATGGGGATAAGGAAGATCAAAGAAATGGGTCTCCGTATAGACTTTGTGCGCGAGGATATTTAAGCCCATCTCGGCGCATAAGTTGAGGATGAGGCAGCTAGAGAGCAAAAAGATGGCAAAGTAGATTGTCTTTGCGGCGAAATTGGAAATCGGCCGGTTCAAGAGAAATTGCCAGCCCATCCATCCCAAAAAGGCAATCACGCAATAGCTGCTCAAGCCAAAGAGATAGTTAAAGATCCAACCGATCGACCAGCCGAAGAGCCCGAGCCAGTTTTGATGGGAGTTTTCAACATGGAAGCTTAAGAGGCTTAAAGCAAGGATGAGAGAGGACCCAAGGAGGATAAGCCCTTTGGCCTCTGTATGCGGGCGTGATTTTTCTGTTTTAGCCATTGGGTATTTCCCAGTTGAGGTAAATCGTCGCGAACACTCCTAAACAAAAGCAATACCACGCAAAGGGTTTAAAGTTGCCTTTTTCCAAAAAAGACAAGGCAAAACGGATCACGATGAATCCGACGATGAACGAGGTCATGAGCCCAATGGCACAGGCAGAAAGGGGGACAGCGCTTGGAATTTCATGGCCAAGATAGAGTTTGAGCAGCTCTAAGCAATTGCCTCCGATGATCGTGGGGATGGAGAGCAGAAATGAAAACCTCACCGCATCTTTCGCATCCCATCCGAGGATTGTGGCGCATGAAATAGTAGAAGCGCTGCGCGAGATGCCGGGGATGAGCGCGGCGGATTGCAGGGCCCCGATCCACAGTACATCGTTCATCTGTCTCGTTAAGTTGGGGGAGGCGTTTCGAGTCAATTTCCAACGTTGGCCGGTATAGAGGATCAATGCTGTGATCATGAGGCAGAGTCCTAAAAATTGGGGATTAGATGCCAAATCGCGGAGGGGCTTTAAGAAAAAGTAGCAAGGGATCAAGGGGAGAGTAGCGACAAAGAGGAGCAGGACTTGGCGACGGTCGCGGCGGAAGATCCGAAACAGATCGTCTTTTAAGAAGAAGAGAAGCGCGATCAAGGTCCCCAAATGGCACATGAGGTCGAAGATGACCTGGCTCTCTGATGACTCAATATTAAAGAAAGATTTAGCTAGTTTAAGATGGGCCGATGAGCTTACAGGGAGAAACTCCGTTACTCCTTGGAGAAGCCCGAAGATAAACGCCTGAAGAAGGGACATAAGTACACCTGATATGAGATATAGCAAATTATTATTATTAGAGAAAGAAGGGCGATCGACGGGGTTCGAACCCGCGACACTTGGATCCACAATCCAATGCTCTAACCAACTGAGCTACGATCGCCATGGGAGACTGAAGAGCGGAAGTTTACTGAAAAGGTCATTAAAAATCAAATCTTCCGCCAGCGACGAGCCCTTGGAGTGTTAAATCACTATTTTCTTTGTAATAAAATCCAGCTCCTAATTTTTGCAGGTAGTGGTTCATCTGGTTCACACCGAACCAGGTATTTTGTTCCCAGCCCGCGTGCAGTTCGAAGTGGAAACGTTCGTTATCGAAGTGGGTGTCCCAGCCGAACAGTAAGGCGAGCTGCAAAGAAGAGACGCTGTTCCAAAATCTAGGCTCTTTTGTTTTCGCGATGATGGAATGATCTTCCTTGACAGAGAAGTCGGTATTGAAAAATCCATAGAGCAGCGAGCCGGAAGCGAGGCCATAGATCGAAAATCCGCAAGGCAGGGCGAAGCGGGCATCAGCCCCGGCACGCAGCCCTCCGCCGCGATAGTCCGATTTGGAATGCAGGTCGCCGACAGCGGCGGGGGTCGTGGCGTAATGGTAGCGGTTCTTCAACTCTTGATCGAGCCAAAGCCCGCGGATGCTAAAAAATGGACGGAGCGAGAATTTTCCGCCGAACCATGACGCGCGTCCCCACTCAAGGTCGGCGAGATCGAGGTCCATATGCCAATCTCCCTTGGCAAAGGTGTCTGCAGAGACGGCATCGGGATGGCCCCAGATCGAAAATAAAGAGCCTTTGACCGAATCGCTGGCGCCTGTTGCAAACCATGTCCAATAAATTGAGACTTCGTATCCTTCTTTGGGAAAATTGCATCCCACTCCTGCGCGCACGCCATTGTCAAAATGGGGATGGATTTTTTTGAGCGTGCCTTTGAAGTCGAAAGAACCGTCCGGAGGAATCGTTGCAGTGCCGGCCCCGAACCCCGTGTGGGCATAATACAGTCCGTCGCTTTGAGGGATCCAATAGAGATAATCCCCGAAGATGTAGAGATTAGCGCCGCCTTCAACTTGGAAGTTGCTGGGGTAGTTGACACTTCCATAAGGTTCTTCGCTCACAGGCGCTGCCGCAAGAGTTAGGCAAGGCAGCGTGCCGAGAAAAATGATCTTAGTAGTCAAATCGGACGCCAAAGGTGCCCCCTTGCAAATTTAAATTGCCGGTCATCTGCTGCAAATTGCCATCGATGTACTTGCCGATCCAGTGATTCATTTTATTTAAGCCGAACCAGATGTTTTGTTCCCATCCGGCATAAAGGCCGAAGTGGTAGCGGTCTCGATGCACATAGGTGTCCCAGCGCACGCCCAAGGCAAGTTGCCCTGACGAGGCAGCTCGATGAAATCCGTCATGGGTGGTTGCGATTGTTTTCGATTCCCATTTTCCACGGTAAAAGCAATCGTAGTGTCCGTACAGCATCGAGGCTGAAGCAAGCCCATAAAAACTCCATCCGCCAAGCAAAGAAAAACGAGCGTCGAAGCCCGCGCGCACTCCGCCTCCTTCGAAAATCGAATGCGCGATGAATTTGGAGTGGGTCATCGGCGTTGTTGCCAGATGATACTTTGCTCCAAAATTCTGATGGATCCAGGCTCCGCGTGCGCAGATGAAAGGCCTGAGTGAAAAGTATTTGCCGACCCAAAAGGACCGTCCCATCTCTAAATCCACCGTGTCGAGCTGGAGATGATATTTCGCTGTGGCAGAAAGGGCCCCATTGGCGCTGCTTGTAGGGGTATCTATATCGGGGTGTCCCCATAGGACGAGCAAGAATCCGTGACTGGAATCGCGCCCCGTCGATTTAAACCAAGTCCAATTGAGGAAGATGTCCCATTCATCGTATTCCATATTGCCGCCAAGGCCGATGCGGAACCCGGGAGTCCAGTTAGGCGTCACTTTTTCCAGGTGTCCGTTGAAATCAGGCACGCCGGTCGGAGGGATGGCGGTCGTGGGGATATGCGTGTATCCGCTCTGGGCATAATAGAGGCCGTCGGGCTTTGCCACCCACCAAAGGAACTCTATGTTGAGAAACATATTCCAGCCATTTTCAACTTGGAATCGGCTGGACGGGTTGACCATTCCGATCGCTTCTCTTCCTTGAGAGGAAGGGGGCAGATCATCCGCGCATAGAGTGGAGAGCGTCGCTAAAACACATGTAGTAGCGAGTAGACGTTTTTGCATAGCGGCTCCTGATAAAATTGAAAGATGATCATCGAGTTATACGACATTTTTTTCAAGCTCTTCTCTTTCATACATGATGACTCCAAAGAGAAAGCTGATAGAGAGGAAGAGGAGGACGCATGGGAATGAAATCTGTTTGGAGCGGACGGCAAAATCTAAAAATGCAGGCGGGTTGGATGTCAGTGTGAGCATGCTGGAGGTCAAGTGCGTATTGAGCGCATGGACAATATGGCTAAAAAAGGGAAAGAGGGGAGTGAGAAAGAGCGCCGCGAAGAGCAGCATCATCGCAATCGAGACGCAAAAAGGGAAAAAGAGATTGTAGGCGAGGCTTAAAATAGAAAACTTGTGGAAAAGATGTAAGAGGACAGGAAACGAGAGAAAATGAACGGCGAAGTTAAGGGCTAGCGCACGGCGGATAAGAACAGAGAGCAAGTATCCGTGCTTATCGATGGCGTTCATGGACATTACTTGAGCATATGAACGTTCGGGCATGACCCATGCCAATGCGCGGTGCATCAGAGGATAGAACAATAAAACGGCAAGCGTGCACAGAAATGTCAACTGGAAGCTGAGCTGCGTGACGACAATTGGGTTCGTGAGCAGTTCAATGATCAATCCGACACCGATGGCATTTAAGCCGCTTGTGCGCATTCCGAAGAGTTGGCCGCAAGAGACAAGGCAAATGGCAATATAGGCCCTTTGGATCGAAGGGGCATTTCCTAAAAATACGTAATAGAGGGTCAGCGATGCAATCAATAGAACAAGGCTGATTTTCCAAGGGAAGGCGAGGCGGAATAGAAAATTCAAGAATAGGGCGGCAAGGGCGAAATGGAATCCTGAAATAGCGAGAATGTGCTGCACCCCGACTTTTCCAAATTCCAAGCTCAAGATGCGCTCGTCGATTTCCCCTATGGCAAGCGCTGTTAAAAAAGTGCGGGCTTGAGGATCGGAGATTTCTTTTTTGAGATGATCGGAGACGGCGCGTTTGGCTTTGTATCTCCATTCTGCCATGTTAAATGAGGAGGAAGAGACCGGGTCCCAAGATTTTTTCTTTTCGGGTTTAAGAACGAAGGCATATTCATCTTTTTGGATCAGATGCCCTGCGATGATGTAGTCAGCATTTCCCGGCGGGCGCTTCCCAAAAAGCGGGAGGTAAATATTGCAGGGCAGGTCCTTGTAAATTGTTCCGTCGCCGCTTTCAAAGCGCTTGAGGGTGCCCTTGTACAGGAGCGAGCGGTGGAAGGGAGAACTTTGGACCTTGATTTGATCGATATGAAAAACCCCTTTGCCTGCGATCTTTTCCTGGGGCAAAGTGATTTTGGGATAGCGGATGGGAGAAGAAAAATACGCGCCGAAGAAACAGAGAAGTGCGGCGAGGGCCCAGTTTTTACTTTGCCGCAAGACACATAGTGCTGCAAAGAGAATCAGCAGAAGCCAATGGAAGTGAAAGGCGGCGGCTGTTCCGAGGAGCAAGCTCAAGCCGAGGAACAAGGCGGGATTTTTTTCAAAGAAAGTGACGATATGCATCTAAAGTCAGTAATTAAGAAGAAAAATTATGAGAAAAAAAACGCAAAGACGCAGAGCCGCTAAGACGCAAAGATTTATAAATCATTTCTGTTTTCATTTTTCTCCGCGTCATTGCTCCCCTGCGTCTTTGCGTTGGTCCCATCTTTTTTGGGGATCTCTTGATCGATGGGACGGTTGATGAGCCGAACGCCGCGCTCGCCCGTGAACATCGTCACGCCCCATTCCATCATCACGACGAGGCGGCTGCGGAAGCCGATCAAATAGACAATGTGGATAAATGCCCAGATCAGCCAAGCTAAAAAACCCGTCAATTGCAGTTTGCCTTTCATGACGATGGCTTTGGCTTTGCCGATTGTCGCCATACTGCCTTTGTCAAAATAGGAAAAGGGCTTGCGCTTATCGTGGGGGATGTTTTCTTTAATGATTTTTGAAACATAGCGCGCTTCTTGGATGGCAACGGGAGCGATTCCAGGGAGAGGTTTGCCTTCTTTTGAGGAGGCTGAGGCAGCATCGCCGATCACAAACACATCGGGATGGCCCGGAATGCTGAGGTCGGGGCCGACGATGACCCTTCCTGCGCGGTCGAGCGGCACATTCAGCGTTTTCAAGAGCCCAGAGACTTGGTTTCCGGCGGCCCAGATGACATTTTTCGATTCAATGAACATGTCATCGATTCTCACGCCGTCTTCATTGATCTCTGTCACTTTTTTTCCGGTGATGACTTTGACTCCCATCTCTTCTAAATCCCTCTTGGCCCGATTGGCGAGCTTTTCAGGATAGACAGGAAGGATGTTGGGAAGGGCCTCGATGAGGTAGATTTTCGATTTTTCAGGTTTTATTCTGCGGAAATTTTTAAACATCGTCTTATTGGCGATCTCTGCAATTGCCCCTGCCATCTCTACACCTGTAGGGCCGCCGCCGATCAAGACAAAGTTCAAATATTTAGATGCTTCAGAAATGCTGTCAAGCCTCTCCGCTTTTTCAAAAGAGATCAACACCTGTTCTCTGATCTTGAGGGCATCGTTAATGGTCTTTAAGCCGGGAGCGTACGCTTCCCATTCATCTTTGCCAAAATAGGAATGGCGCGCGCCAATCGCAATCACGAGATAATCATAGTGGAAGAGGTCGCCATTAGCGATGGTGAGCTGTTTACGCGCTGTGTCGATATGGGTCACCTCGCCCATGATCACCGTTGTATTTTCTTGATGGCGCAAAATTTCACGGAGCGGGGTGGCGATGTCTCCAGGCGATAAGGCGGCTGTCGCAACTTCGTAGAGCAGCGGCTGGAAGAGATGATGGTTGGTCTTATCGATGAGAAGGACATCGAGTTTTGCTTTGTTCAGGGATTTGGCGAGATTTAAGCCCCCGAATCCGCCTCCGATGATCGCGACTTTTGTGTATGCCATACTCTTAAGCATTTTTTCCAAATGTGATTTAAATGCAACTCTGTTTTTCTTGAACTTAAGTCATTGAGAGGAGTAAAATATTCGGAACTTTATGTACACAGTTCAAGATCTCTTAGACAAAAACGGGGTGAATCTCGCTCTGCAGCTCATCGCTGGCAAGAGCGGATTGAAGCGGCCGATCAAGGTCCCAGAAGTGCATCGTCCGGGCTTGAGCTTGTCCGGGTATTTAAAAAACTATGTCAGAGAGCGCATCCTCATTTTTGGGAACCACGAGACTGCGTATCTAAAAGATCTTGCTAAAGGGGTGCGCATCGAAAGATTGCGCCCGATCCTCACGCCCGTTACACCTGCAGTCATCGTCGCAGGGAAATTACAGCCGGTTAAAGAACTCGTGCAGTGCTGCGAGCAGGATGGGATTCCTCTCTTTAGAACGAGCACGACGACGATGCAACTGCTCAGCAAACTGACATTGCTCCTCAATGAGGAATTTTCGCCGACAATGACCTGCCATGGCACATTAGTGGAAGCGTTTGGGGTGGGGATCCTCATTCAGGGAGATTCTTCTGTCGGAAAAAGCGAGGCGGCGCTGGGATTGATTGAGCGGGGGCACCGACTGATTTCCGACGATGTCGTGAAGATCCGCTTGCGCGAAGGGTCGAATCTTGAGGGGTCGGGGCCCGAATTGACGCGCCACTTAATGGAGATCCGCGGGATTGGGATCATCAATGTCGCGCATATTTATGGCGCTGTGTGCGTGAGGGATTACAAGAACGTAGAGCTCATCGTCAAACTCGAAGAGTGGGACGATCGGCGTTTTTACGATCGGATCGGGCTCGATGAGAAGTACTGCGATCTTCTCGGAGTGAAAATTCCCTATCATGTGCTGCCGGTCAAACCGGGGCGCGATGTGGTCTTGTTGATCGAGACTATCGTGCTCAATCATCGCTTAAAAGAAATGGGACTTAATTCCGCACAGGAATTTAATGCGAAATTGCTGGAGACGATATCGAAAAAACAGAAAGAGAGGAAAGGGGTCCGTGAAACTCACGCGAAAAGTCCGAATTAAAAATGCGCTAGGGCTCCATGCGCGCCCAGCGACAGTGATTGCGAAATTGCTCCAAGAGACGCGTTCTTTAGTCACTTTTACTTATCGAAAAGAAACGATCAATGCGCGCAGCATCATGAGCATTCTCATGCTGGCGGCAACAAAAAATTCGTCGATCACGGTCGTTGTTGAGGGAGATGATGCCGGCGAGACGATGCAGAAAATCGTCGAGGCCTTCGAAAACCAATTTGGGGAGTAGGCATGGAAAAACAACAGGAACTCATCATCAAAGGATTTTCCGTCAGTGAAGGGATCGCGATTGGAGCGCCCTTTTTTCTCGAATCCTCTGAAGAAGAGATCCCCGCGTTTCCCATCAGTTTAAAAGAAGTGGACGATGAGATTGCGCGCTACCGCAGCGCTCTTTTTTCGAGCCGCGAAGATTTAAAACAGCTGCGCACCGACCTTGCCAAAGAAGCCTCCTCCGATGCCGCCACGATCATTGAAACGCACATTCAAATGCTCGATGATCCCCTCATGACGGTGCACATGGAGGAAAAGATCCGCCAAATGCTGCAAAACACCGAATCGGTCTTTCATTCTGTGATCACTGACTACGAGAAGCGATTTTCGAGCAAGACGGACAGCTTTTTTCAAAACCGGCTCGTCGACGTCATGGACCTTGCCAAGCGCGTGCTGGGGCATTTAAGGCCCGCAAAAGGCACCTCTTTACTGGAAGTGCCTTTCAATTCAATCGTATTCGCTCAAGAACTTGTCCCTTCACACACCGCCATCGCTCAGACGGTGCGTGTGAGCGCCTTTGTCACTCAATCCGGAGGCGGCAATTCTCATGCGGCTCTGATCGCTCGCTCTAAAGGCATTCCGTTTGTCGCCAGTGTCGATGTCTTGGCATTGCAAGAGCTCCCCATCCGATGCGTCATCGTCGACGGCCAGCATGGAGACGTCATCATCAATCCCATGCCCTCGACGTTAGAAAAATACAAACAGCGCAAGACATGCCTCAAAACCTCATTGCAATTGCTTCAAAAAGAAATGCAGCACGAGGCGGAGACGATCGATGGATGCGCGATCCAGATCTTTGCAAACATCGGCGATGTCAGTGATTTGGAAAATTTTTCTAAAACTTGCGCGGAAGGGGTAGGGCTCTTCCGGACGGAGTATCTCTTTTTTCAACACAGGCAGCTGATCTCCTCTGAAGAAGAGCAGTATGCAGCGTATCTCAATTTGATCCAGACGGTCGGCAATTTGCCCGTCGTCATCCGCGTCTTCGATGTCGGCGGCGATAAAAATCCCGAGCTGTTTACCAGCGATCAAAAAGAGCCCAACCCCGTCTTAGGCTGCCGAGGCATCCGTTTTTTACTGCGCCATCGCGAGATTTTTAAGACCCA
>JASHWX010000070.1 GCA_030043815.1 Candidatus Rhabdochlamydia sp. | reverse complement strand
TGTCTGATGAACTTTCGTGTGCGATTTATGAGCGTCTGGCACAACAGGATCAATTTAATATCGTCCATGCATCCCGCGTTCGCGCGAAGACAAAAAAGCTGCAGGATTCGCAAAATCCGTTCGGCCCTGATATTTCTTGGGTGAAAAAGGCATTCCAAGGAGACGATTTCGTGATCTTCATGGAGCTTGTGGAGCATGAAGAAGTGCTCAAACAAAACCGCCGAAAAACATTCGACCCGCAAAAGTGCTCCGCTGATCTGAAAATGACCATGAGGGTCCGCGTCTTTGACTTAAGAGGAAGCGAACCGAGAATCATCTTGCAAGAACTGCTTCACGACCAGCACTATATTCCCTGGCAATTTACCCATCTCAACTTCAACCAAGTGTCATGGGGGGATCCCAGCTTCAATATTTCACCAGTGGGGTTGGCCCATGAAGAATTCACCAAAGACATTGCAATGCGTCTAGAGGACTATATCTTGATGGCCCAAAAAAGGTAAATCTTGATGGGGGACAATGTCGACGACATCAAATCCATTTTCCTTTTTGGTTTAGTCGGCCTTGTCTTGCTGTGGATTGCAAAATCGCGCGGCTTTTTTCACTTTCCTAAAGAGAAAGAGCCCATTCCCGTCAAACTCCAATCCGTCATTATCGTTTTTGCCATTTATATTGTGATGACGGTGATCGTCGCCCCGCTGTTTGTCCATGCATTGCGATCTGCTTATGCTCGCTTTGCTGACAATTATTCCCCTTTAGCCGCATCGAGCTGTGTCCAGTTTATCGCGATGGCCATCATTCTTCTCCTCTTTTATCTTTACTCGAAAACAGCGACGCCTCTTTTATTCAGAAGGATCTTAAAAGATCGGTCGATACATAGTCCAAAACCCATCTATGTCGACTTTTTCATGGGGGTCATCACATGGTGTGTCACCGTTCCTCTCATGATCGCATTAGGATCTTTCGTTGATGTGATCATCAATTCCTCAATCCAATATCAACCTCAAGAACAGGTCGCTGTCCGTTTTCTCCTTGAGAGTATGAAGTCTCCAACAAGCCTTGTTTTCACTCTACCGACGATTTTGATCCTTGCGCCCATCATCGAAGAATTCTTATTTCGAGGAAATTTACAGACATTTTTCAAACGCTACATGATGCCTAAAAAAGCGATTTTTCTTACCGCTTTGTGTTTTGCTTTTTTTCATTACTCCTCAAGCCAAGGGTGGAGCAATGTTTCGCTGATCGCAACATTATTTATTTTTGGTTTGTTTTTGGGATTTATATACGAACGGCAAGCCTCTCTTTATGCATCGATCGGTCTTCATATGACGTTCAATTTAATCAGCACAATCAGGATTATGTTCTTCTCATAGGTAAAGTATGTTTGCAAAATATCTATTCGCCCTTCCCATTGCTCTTGCAGCACAGGATGGGCCGACTCTAGTGAAAGACATTGCGGAATTCGCTTTTTCCCTATACCCTGCCCTCGATGAGAGTAATTTAATCTTTTCTCCCTATTCAGTAGCCACCAATCTCTCGATGGTCTATATCGGGGCTCGCGGTGAGACTGAAACGCAGATGAACCAAGCGCTGCACTTGTCTTTAAACCGAAAAGCGATCGGCAAAGCCTCGTTTGCCCTTTCCCAGTCTTTGCTTCCCAGCAATGCCAAAAACAGCTTTCAATTGAATATTGCCAATGCAATCTGGGTCGACCAAGGCATCTTTTTGCTTTCAGACTTCCGCTACGCCATTGAGAAGCAGTTCAACGCAAAACTTGGCATGATCAATTTCGCGGAAACAGGCCAATCTCTTGACACCATCAATCATTGGGTCTCTTCGCAGACCCAGGACTTCATTCCTCATCTTCTCAATGCTGAAGACTTGAACACAGAGACGCGCCTCGTCTTGACAAATGCTGCCTATCTGCAAGGTGCATGGACCTCCCCGTTCAATCCCGCCAAGACCATCGAAGCGCCATTCCATTCAATGTCAGGTCCATCAAACTCAACGGAAATGATGCAGCAGACATCGACATTTCCTTATTATGAAAACGATATGATCCAAGCGGTTGCCCTCCCCTTCATTGGCGGGAATCTTAGCTTTGTGGTCTTTTTGCCTAAATCCGAAAGTAATTTCCTTCCCCTATTTGATGATCTTAAAGAGAGTTGGAGCGATTGGCTCTCTTCGATGACAAGCAAACGCATCGCGCTGCAGCTTCCAAAATATACATTAAACAACCGGTTCGATTTGAAAAAGCCGCTCGAACAGCTCGGCATGGAAGACGCCTTTGATTCGGATGCCAACTTCGTCGGAATCGACGGCATGCGCGATCTTTTCCTCAACAAAGTCCTCCATGAAGCCTATATTTCTGTCGACGAAAACGGGGTCGTCGCAGCTGCCGCTACAGCAGCACCGGCTAGCGTAAAAGGCGCGAACGCCCATCCCATTTCAATGGTAGTCGACCATCCATTCCTCTTTTTCATCGTCGATTTAAAGACCCATGCCATGCTATTCATGGGAAAAATCGAAGAGCTCCCATGAACCTCGTGCACGCGGAATGTTACGGCGTTTCAGACATTGGGCGGGCCCGGCAGAACAACGAAGATGTCTTTGCAATCGTTCCAGAAAAACAGTTTTTCATTATCGCAGATGGGATGGGAGGACATCGGGCAGGGGAGATCGCCTCTTCTTTTGCCGTTAAGAGCATGTGCGCATCGATCCTCAAGCTTCCGGAGCATGCTGTTAACCCGGGCGGTAAAAAGGGGACAAGATGCGCCAGCGAGGCAAAGCCAGATCAAAGCATAAGCGGTCCGAATGAGGAGGCCATAGTAGAACTATGGCCGACAAAGAGGATTGATATGGTAAAGCCACAGCAAGCAGATTGTCACCTTTTTACCGCCGGGGTCAATAACGTCGAAGAGACTTGCCGGTATTTAAGGCAGGCGGTCGCTAGGGCCAATGCCAAGGTCTTCAATGAATCCCACCTTCATCCCGATTATGCAGGCATGGGGACAACCCTTACCTGCTGCATCATTGTAGAGGATTTTTTAATTTATGCCCATATTGGAGACAGCCGCCTCTATCGCTACAGAAAACATCTTGAGCAGCTGACCGAAGATCATTCTCAGCGCCAAAAAACTGCCCGCCACCCCGGATTTGGCCGCATGGTCATTACACGGGCGATCGGCACCCAATCGACCATTTTGCCCGATATCGGGGTGATCTCCCTGCATTCAAATGATCTTTATCTACTCTGCAGCGATGGGCTCTCAGATTATGTCGATCAAAAGACCCTGGCCAGCCTGCTTTCCTCCCCTATTTCTCTTGAAGAAATGGGAAGAAAACTCATTGAATCCGCCCTAGAAAAAGGAGGAAATGATAATATTACTCTCCTTTTGATCAAAATCATGCCGTGAACCCAGGCCTTAAGGCCTGGGATTTTTGTGGTTGGCGTGGGCTTCGCACCCACGCCAATCCATTTTTGAAATACCCGGCCCTTAAGGGCCGGGTTTCCGCCGGAGGACGGATGAAACGCATTTATCTCGATAACAATGCCACGACTGGAGTTGATCCGCGCATCTTAAATTCGATGCTCCCCGAGCTCTCCGCAATCCCGAACAATCCCTCGTCGGTGCATTATTTTGGGCAGGAAGCAAAAAGCCGCTTGAATCAAGCCCGCGAGACGATCGCCGCTTTTCTCGGCGTCAAGCCTCAGGAGATCATCTTTACATCAGGCGGCACGGAGGCGATGAACCTTTTGCTGCGCGGTTTTTTTCCAAAAGAGGTCAGCGGACACGCCATCACTTCTAATGTGGAACACGCTTGCGTCTTTCAAACGTTAAAACATCTCGAAGAGCGCGGCCTTCAAGTCGATTATTTGCCAGCTGGGCTTTTTGGGGCCGTGATGCCCGATCAAATCAAAGCAGCCATCCGTCCCAATACCCGTTTCATCGCTCTCACGGCGGCAAGTAATGAAACCGGCGTAAAACACGATCTCGATGCGATTGGCCCAATCGCACTCGATGCCGGCATCCCGCTCATCGTCGACGGCGTCGCCTGGCTTGGCAAGGAGCTGTTCAAAGTGCATCCTGGGATTGCAGGCATGGGCTTTTCTGGACATAAGATCCATGCTCCCCAGGGCACCGGCTTTGCGTTTGTCCGCTCCTCTCTCAAGCTCTCCCCTCAACTCACCGGCGGCATCCAAGAGTACAATCTCCGCGCCGGCACGCAAAACATGCCCGGCATCATAGGACTTGCGAAAGCCATCTCGCTGCTCAAAACAGAACTGCCCGACGCCACCCATCGCATGGCTATCTTGCGCGACAAATTAGAGTCGAGCCTGCTCCAAACGGCCAATCCTGTCATCGTCAACGGCATGGGGCCTCGCATCTGCAATACTTGCAATCTCTCTTTTCCCGGTGTGCAAGGCGATGAACTCCTCATTGCACTCGACTTGGCAGGGATCGCGGCGAGCCATGGCTCGGCCTGTTCATCCGGCGCGCTTGAACCCTCCCGCATACTCACCAGCATGGGACTCCCCCCGCAGATGGCCCGCTCCTCACTTCGCTTTTCGCTTTGCCGCGACACCACTTCTGAAGAAATCGACCGGGCGATCACCGTGATCTCTGAGGTCGTCAAAACTTTAAGAAATTTATATACTGCGACCGTTCAAAAAGAGTGAAAATGCCAAGGCTGCGAACACTTAGAAAATGTCCATAGACATTTTCTAAGGAAAGCAGGTGAGCGAAGCGAACCGGGCCCGGAGGGACGCCGTGAATTTGAACCAGGCGAAGTCCGGCGCTTAAAGCAGCTCAACTTGAACAAGTTGAGCGATGCAGGCGGGTTCAAATT
>JASHWX010000069.1 GCA_030043815.1 Candidatus Rhabdochlamydia sp. | reverse complement strand
ACATACATCATTCGACCTCATGTCTGCGTAGAGATCGGCGCGTTCACAGGATCTTCTGTTCTTCCCGTCGCCGCGACTCTGCAGTATCTAGGCCAAGGAAGAATTTACGCGATAGATGCCTGGTCTAATGAAGAAGTCGTTCGTTATCTTTCTCTTGATGATCCCAATCGCAATTGGTGGAGCACTGTCGATATGAGCGCTGTGCGCTCTTTGTTCGATCAGCTGATGCTGTCATGGGATCTAGGCAGCGTTTGCATTCCCATTGCAAAAACTTCAGTTCTGGCACTTCCTCTCGTTCCTGAGATCGATTTTCTTCATCTCGATGGAGATTTCTCCGAGGAAGGCTCTCTTTACGATGCGAAGCATTACCTAGCAAAGGTCAAGCCCGGAGGGTATATTTTACTTTCCAACATCTATCATTCAGTGAAAAATAAGCTGCCGAAGTTCAAGGCCTTCTCTTATCTTTCTGAAACATGCGAATACATCAGCGATGTGGACCGCGATAACGCTGTACTATTTAGAAAGCTGTAATTGAATTAAAGTTTAGGCGGGCGAAATACCATCACAGTATTCTTAAACCAATGTACAGCTGCCGATTCCCGTAAATGGCATTCTGCCTCAAGATCATTGTACCAGCCCATGTCAGCGAAGATTTTTTTGATGTAGTCATTATTTTGTTCATTAAAATGACCGGTACCGCCTTGCCCTTTTATTGCCCAGCTAAGGATTAACCCATCTTTCACATGCCGTACAAGGTTCTCGATAAAGATTGTCTCGTACTGTTTAGGGAGGTGTTCTCCTACTTCAAGGCTCATTACCCAATCATAACGTTGATGTAAATCCACCGGATTGCTGAGATCTAAAATAAAACAGGTGCCACCGCTAGCATCTTCTGTCACTGGATTGCCATCATAGCCTACAGCTTGGATGCCTTTTTGGATAAAATGATTTACATAATCTCCATCGCCACAGCCAAAATCTACTAAGGCTTCCGCTTTTTCGCTTTTTAGGAAATCAACAATGGCATCAGCAAGTTTCCAATCAGTGACATGTTCAGAGTCACCTATAAAATAACCATGAGAAGAAACATAATAGGACTCCGATGCGAACAGGGATATATTTAAAGATAATTGAATGCCGGCTATAAATTTGAATTTTGTGTACTTTTTCATAATCTCCCCTAAAATTCTTTGCTTCGAAAAACGGCGCTTACATATTTGCTTTTGACATAAAGTGCATCTCCAATGACATCGTCATAAATATAATGTGAAAAGAGTTCATATCCTTGGTTGGTCATAAATTCGTGAACTTGCTGAAACTGACTTATTCCTTTACGTATTTCTTGATGATATGTCTTTAAAAAGACAACGATCCCCTCTTTTAAATATTCCTGGATGCTTTTTAATATTTTTAATTCATTGCCGCCGCAATCAAGATGAATCACATGAATTTTATTAATCTTTTGTGCCTTGCAAAAAGCTAAGAAATTAAATGTTGGGATCTGATAGGACTGACCAAATAAAAAGGGCCTCCTTGCATCCGTTGGCTTTAATAAAGATCCAGAAAAGTGGTAATAGAATTCATCAGGAATATCATGTGCCATTGTGGAATAAAAAAGCCGAGACCCATCTTTACGTTCATTCAACAGACCAAAGCAGGGCTTAAGATTAGGCAGTTGACGTCCGAAATGAGTTAGTTTTTCAAAATCATCAGGGTCAGCAGTAAATCCATAGATGTTTGCGCGGTCTTTCGCATTGGCAAATGAAGAAGCAACATCAGCTATGCGATCCCCAACAGCTATTACTGTGGGATTATAGGGAACAAATAGCAACATGACCCCTACTTCGTAGGGCTTATAAGTGGGAACAAGTCCCTCTTTCTTAATATCTACAGCATAAATGGGACAGAACCATATGCATAAGATCACAATCCATTTCATAAATTTCATCTTTCACTTGAACCTAAATCTGACTGTACGTTGAGCTTGTTCGTTACCACATCTTCCATTACGGAATAGATGCGGATATCTGGGATTAAGACAATATCCAGATCGTAAGGGATAAAAATTTTGTAATTTTCATAGTAACGCAACACTTTTTCCATGCCTCTTTTTGTCCATATCATTGACTGAGTGCCAAATCGCGATCCTGCTTGCCTTAAATCTGAAGATATCGGCCTATTAATATTGAATTTCTCTTGACAACGGGTTTCAATATTGGGGCGGTAATTTGCCCCATAAGGTATGTAATATTGACCTTCAGGACCGCGGTAATCGCGAAATGTAAAGAGCACGTCCCAATTTTCCCTACCTTCCAATTGGTCTAATTGATCGATATAATCAGACAAGATATGAGGATCTTTTACGACTTCAACATCATCTTCACAAATCCAGACGACATCGTAACCAGAGTTTAAGGAATCTTTAATTACCGTTAAATGGCTCAAAATGCAGCCAATCATCCCACGCGCTGAACAGTGGCACACATAAGGGGTTCCCTCTACTTCCACAATTTCATGGCTTGCATATTCTTTACCATTCACAGGATCTATGCGGTACACTGTCCCCATCCCGCCTGGACGCATTCCCTTTTGAAATACGAGGCTTACATCCCAAAGCGTTTCTATAGGCAACTTCCAGCCATTGACAGCCGAAAATCGATAAGGGAGAATGCCGTAAGGAGCAAACTCTTCTAAGGTAAGTTGGTATTTTTTTTCTCGATGATCAAGATTGATGACATACATATAGTCAACATTGCGGATCGTCCTTACTTCTGTTTTGTCATTAAGGATACGTAAATGATCGTGAAGTTCGCCAAAGCAAAAGGAGCTAATTAAAACAAAAAAAGGAAAAAAAAGGTTCATTTAAATAACTCCTTTTTAACAAATAGGGCATCGCCGTTAATGTTCGGCAAAAAAAAGTGAGACAGCAAAATAAACCCATTTTTTTCCATGAATTTTTTCAGATTACGAAAGAGCGTCATGGTTGAGCGAGATTTGAAAAGCTGGGTACGGATGTAAACTAAAGAGGTATTACTCAGTAGATGGCTTGCTCCTTCTAGAATTTGCCTCTCATTGCCTTCGGTTGATAGCCAAAGCAAATCGATCTTCTGGATTTTTTCTTTTTCACAAAAGTCTAACAAAGAAACGCAAGATACCATTTCAATGGGACCAAGAAGATGAATTTCCATTGCTTGAGTGGGAGGTAAAAGAGAACTGTGAAATTCAAAGATGGGAGATTGACCATAGGTTCCATGGCAGAGATAGAAATTTTTCACCCCTGAAAACTTATCTAAGGCTTGGTTCAAACAGATAACATTTTTGTATTGAGCGACTGCTTCGCATAATTTAGGAAAAGCCGTTTTAAGGGGTTCAAAGGCATAAACTGTTCCGGAGGTAAACTTTTGAGCTATTTTACGAGTATCACGGCCTTGATATGCGCCAGCCTCAATAATGATGGGGTTTTGAGAAAGGAATTTAGCCAAGACCCTTAAATTGCGAATGTTATAAATCTCTGAAACCCCTTCAAACTCATGAGGTTGTTGATCAGAAAAGCAGAAATTGGCGATCGAAATACAAAATAAGGTAAACAAGATTCGCATTTTTCCCTTCCTCAAATTCGTTTCGAAGAAGCATGTTAACAAAAAAGAAAAATTTGTATATATTTTTTTTCATCCTGAACTTTGTCACGTGAAAATCTTCCCTGATCAAAAAAAAGCTTTGCCTTTTTTCCCAACATAGCTGTATGGTTGTCTTTTTTTGAAGGGCCCTATAATGAAAATTGTCGTGTTATTCGCTATCTTTCTTTGCAACATGGTTCACGCCAGGATGGAAGACCACTTAAGAAAAATATCGCAAAAAACGAAAGGGCATTCGCTTGAGAATATTGACTTCATCTACATGATTAATTTAGATGAGAGACCCGAAAAATTTCAATGCAGCATGGAGCAATTAGCTCCCTATGG
This sequence comes from Candidatus Rhabdochlamydia sp., assembly GCA_030043815.1. Classification (GTDB taxonomy): domain Bacteria; phylum Chlamydiota; class Chlamydiia; order Chlamydiales; family Rhabdochlamydiaceae; genus CAJCIW01. The sequence goes on along the minus strand of JASHWX010000069.1, from coordinate 11,656 downwards.
AATTATCCCTTATCGTTTTTCTGCTGTTAACGGGTGGAATTTGCCCCTGACAGTGGTGAACGAGCTTGGGACCGCCTATGAGCCGAGCATGGGAAGCGGACGATGGGGCACTTTCTATCCTATTGAATACGAGGGCCAGCCTTGTCATGAAATCATGCAAGTTCCTGGAAAAGCTTATTACTGCCATTGTATGTCGAGAGGAGCTGTGGGAATCCTGCTAAGCCATTTATCGATTCTAAAGGATGCTTATGATTCAGGTTACGAGATCATCTGGGTGATGGAAGATGATATCGAAGTGGTACAAGACCCCAGGACCCTTCCCCACTTGATCAGTGAACTTGATAGAATAGTGGGAAAAAAAGGATGGGACATTCTATTTACTGACCCTGACACAAAGGGTAATAACGGAAACTATGTTCCCTGTTTTAGCTATGCATGGAGGCCAGACCTTCCTATGATAGATCTAAATCGCTTTAAGAAACGCCATGATGTTGGGCGGCTCTTTAGAAAAGTAGGCGCCCGCTATGGGGCCTACTCGATGATTGTGCGCCGCTCAGGAATGAAAAAACTTCTCGATTTTTTTAAAGTGCGCTCTTTCTTTCTGCCTTTTGATATGGAGTATACACTTCCTGCTCAAATCTGCCTCTTTACTCTACAATATGATGTCGTTTCTACGATGCCAAAAGCACTTTCAGATAATGGAGGCCCTAATTACTTAGAAAAAAAGTAGTGCCTTTTTATGGAAACAAACAGATATAAAGTATTCCGATCAATTCCCATTTCCTATTGGATAGGATTATTATTAATTTTGTTTTTAGCGTGCAGCATTGTATTTGGAATACATGTCCGCAGGCTTAAGACAAAGCAGAAAGCCATGTACCGCTCTTTCAAGCAAATGCGGTACATTTCTAGTAGTTCCTCTAGCATCCTTGGAAATGCTTCTATCCCTCAGAAGCTGAATAATCTGTTATATGGTGAAGACTTAGGGATAGTGGTAGAGGTCAAACCGGTCAATATTCGCAATGTCACATCTTATAACCCTAGCTTGATCCGTACAAAATCAGGCTACGACCTATTTTTTAGATATGACGTGATCAGCTCGAAATCAATAACGGGTCCTTTTTTCCCACGTATAGGAGTGGCGCACCTCAATGATCAATTCGAACAGGATAAGCAAGAATTCACAAAGATCGATGTAAAAACAGAGTATGCAGAAGATCCCCGCATCATAGAAGTAGGTGATGAGCTCTATCTTTTTTATAACGATCTAGACCAGCAATGTTTCCGTGGCCGGATCATGTCAGTTGCCAATCTTGACAAAGATACTTATCAGGCGAACTACACGACAGCTTTAGAAATGAATCTACAATATATTGAAAAAAATTGGAGTCCTTTTGAATATATCGATGACGATCAAAAAGCCCGCTTCTTTATAGAATATAGGATCCATCCGCGTAAACTCTTTGAACTGCCCAATCCTCAAGTCAATGATCTGAAAAATATCACACTCTCGAGGTATGACTCTTTTGTTTCTTTACCTTGGCCAATGAAATGGGGAGAAATACGAGGAGGAACGCCTGCTCGAAAAGTTGGAGATGAATACCTTGCCTTTTTTCATAGCTGTTTTACCGATGAAAAGGGACTCGTGTGGTTTAACATGGGCGCGTATACCTTTGAAGGAAGACCTCCTTTTCGATTAACCGGCATCTCCGCACATCCTATCCTCTTTAATGGAATTTACAATACCCCGTTGACCCATACCGCCCCCTATGAAAAGCGCGTCATCTATCCAAGTGGATTTGTCGTTGAAAAACAGGATGAAAGAGAACTTGTCCATGTGGCATGCGGAGAAAATGATTGTGCGATCAAAATCATAACGATGGACTTAAACAAACTGAAGGAAAGCCTAATTAGAATAGAAAACGAAGAGGAAGTGAGATGATAACGAGAATCTTATTAATGACATGCATTTCTATAGGGCTCTGCGCAGATGAAGGTTGGAAAACTTATCAAAAAGACACCCTTAAAATGCAATCCAAGCTTCCCGGATGGTGCACACAAGAAAAAGCAGCAAAGATGATGGACCTCATCTATGAAATAAAACCGACGGTGTGCGTTGAAATAGGTGTCTTTGGAGGCTCTTCCCTTATTCCTACAGCTCGTGCTTTGAAGTATCTAAAGCAAGGAAAAGTCTATGCAATCGACCCTTGGGCACGCTTAGAATGTTTAGAGGGTTATTCCGATCAAGACCCTAACTATGAATGGTGGAGTCAAATCAATCTCGAACAGATCTATCAAGACTTTAGAACAGCATTATATCGCTTGCGCTTGAATCCATACTGCGTCGTCATGCGCATGACAGGAGAAAAAGCTCTAGAGAATTTTACCGACGGATCGATCGACATTTTACATATTGATGGGAACCATACTGAAGATGTTGCTTTGAGAGATGCTCAAATGTACCTGCCTAAAATGAAAAAAGGGGGATATATTTGGTTTGATGATGCCAATTGGTCAAGCACACGAAAAGCCTGGGAATTTTTAAGCTTGAACTGCACAAAAGATGAAGAACATTCGACCAACGAATATTTTCTTTTTGTGGTTAGGTAATAAATGTTGTTCGACTTTTTCTTAATTTTTCAAAGTATCTTGGTTGCCTATTTAATCTTGCAATTGCGCAATTTTAAAATGTCGGTCAAAAAATCGCAGCATAAGTCAATTTCCCTTCTACAACTCCAAGAGAAGCTCATGCATTCTCTTTATCTTTCCCATCGACAGCTTTCACGCGAACGCACTCTTCCTCCTCCTCTTGCTCATGTTCCTTGGGCGGATAAAATGGGCATCGTCCTTTCCGTCAAGCAAATCACTATTCCTTCTGTCGACGCTCCCTATAATGCTTCCATTGGACCACTTATAGATGGGCATTATCCGCTCTTTTTTAGATATGATACTCCAGGCGACGGCACATCCAGGCTCTTCTCCCACATTGGCTGCATCCGCTTGACCCCTGATTTTGAGCCCTTGAGCGGCTCCTTTGTCAAAATTGATACCAAAAGCACCTTTTCTGAGGATGCCCGTTTATTCCAACATAACGGCCGTCAATTCCTCGTCTATAATGATCTTATCCCTTCATCGGGCCGGCGAGGCATTTGCATTGCCGCCATAGATACTTGCACGGGAAATATCGGTTATATCACACCTCTTGACGCAAGCAATCGGGACATTGAGAAAAATTGGACCCCCTTTTCTTATGAGAACCAAATTCAATTTCTCTATACGATTTGTCCTCAAAAAGTCTTGGAATTGCACAATCCTCAAAAGAATCTTCTAAAGTCCTCCCATTCCTCTTCCTTATCCTCAATCTGGCCCGCTCAATGGGGAAGGCTAAAAGGGGGTACCCCTGCTATTTTCGTTGATGGCGAATACCTCGCGATGTTTCATAGTTCTTTCGCAGATGATCATGGGGTCATTTGGTATGTCATGGGAGCTTATACATTTGCCTCTTCCCCTCCCTTTCAAATCAAGCGCATATCCGCCTATCCCATTTTATTCCAAAATATCTATGACATCGCTCATTCGGTGCATGCTAATCCTAAAATTCGCGCGATCTATCCTGCAGGACTGATCTGTGAGAAGCGTGGAGGAAGAGACATTATTTCCGTCTCTTGTGGAGAAAATGATTCGGCGATCAAAATTATTTCCATGGACAAGGCAGCTCTTCTGGCGAGCTTAAGGACTGTCCTGTAAATTAAATTTATAATTATATAATCTTTTCGTAAATTAAATTAATTTCTTTGTGATTGTAATTAAAGATATTAACAAGTATAATTATTGTTTACTAAAGCTTAAAAATTTAAATAAAGGAAAAATGTTATGTCTGTTGATCCTATGCTGGCAAAAATCGCTACGAAGGTTAAATCCTTAGATCAAAACTCCCATTTACTGCGGATTCAAAAAGACTGGAACATATATGTCTGGCAAGTCGTTCACTATAACGGTCAGCGGTATGACAGTTACGAGATTGTGGGGAGAAGCGGTTTGGATGAAACCGAGGCGGCTTCTTGCGCCAAGTTGCTTCTTGCACACCTAAAAGACGCTTCGGAAGCGTTTAAAGGGAAAACGGCGATTGCAATCCACGACATTGGGGGAAAGAAAACGGTCAGCTATAAAGACATGTCTGCAAAGGAATTGAGCAAGATTAAAGAGGCGGGGCTGCCATTCCCGTTGGTGTTCGAGCATTCATTTCACTCTTCAAAAGCAGATCTCAAGTCGCAAATAAAGGCATTGGATGACTTTGGGTTGGATCTCCTTTTGAAGGATCCTCTCGATAAGGAGATATTTACAACTGTTGTGAATGAGATGGCCCAAAGCGAGCCTCATCTGTTGTTGGCGCTGATTTTAAAAATCCTCGCGAAGAGGGGATCGCCGATTCGTGAGCTCAGTTATGATTTACCCGAATTCAGTGCTGTTCATGAGCTCGTCTCTGCTGCAAAAAAAAATAAATCTTTCCGTGTGACGCGTGACAATCTGTTTCATTGGGCTCTTGTGGTTTCAGGGTTCAACATCCAAGTGATCGAAGCATTGAAGTCGCAGGGGTTTTCTTTGTCCACGAGTTGGCATGGGCTGTTGCCCGCCCAATTTGCGGCATTGCTGGGAGCCGATGAGTCGGTATTGAAGGCGTTGGAAGGGGATCACGTAGAGCTGTTTCAATATGTGTGTCAGGACATCCCTTTCACTGAAATGGAAGGAATTCTCATGGATTTCAGCGAGGTCTACGATGAATTCATTCGCCAAGCGCGGGCTTTTATGTCTGCAGTATTGATGAAAAAGGCAGGAGAGCTGCTTGAAAAGTGTCCTCTTAAGAGCCGCAATCCCGTTCTGCTCTTGGAAACAATGTTGAAAGCGGAAAAAGTCCCTTTGGATCGCATAGATGATTGCATCGGAGGGATTTGCGCTTCCGCTTTACTCTCTAGTTCACAAAAGATCGCTATGATCCGCCTGCTGCTCGAGAAGGTTGAAAAAGGATATCCTCTGAACCATTTGCGCGCTGCCATTGTCTCGGGAGGGAATGAAGAATTCATCCGCTTCTTGATTGATCGTGGGGCTTCAATCGACGAGCCGCAGTTGCTGCATGCGGCAGCGGTCTCTTGCAATGCAGATGCCTTGAAGGTCCTTATAGAAAAGGGGATTGACAAGGGGCAAAAGGATGAGTACGGAAGAACTGCGTGTGATCAATTGATTCAATGCATGATCAAATGTCCTAATTTGGATTGTGTTTCTTTAGCGATTCAGAATCTGATTGGATCAACCTTTGAGAGTGTTTTGAAATTTCTAATGGAAAACGACTTTCCCTTTACTGAGCAAGGGGCAATTGTTTCTATTTGCCCTTTTCTGCTTTCGACTGGACTGAGTTCTGTTGCAGCGGAGTTCATTAAGAGGTCTCCCTTTGCTCCCGGTCTCCTCCATCTAAACCCCCGTATAAGATTTTACAAGGATGTGCTCGAAGTTTGGGTTCCCCGTTTAACGCGTAAAGAGATGGAGCAGGTGGACATCGAGAATGCTCCGCTTCTCATCTATGCAATTAAGAATCTCGATGATGCGCTTCTCAAACAATTGCTATTGAAGGGAGTTTCCTGCGAGCGGCGCTATCAGGGTGTCACACCTCGGCAGCTGGCTATGCAAATGGTTAAAATGAAGAAAGGGTTAGAAAAGGCCCAAGCAGAAAAGATCCTCAGCTTGCTTGAACATAACTATGAGGAGAAAACGCCGTTGCATTTGGCAGCTCAAGCAGGAAACGTTGAGCAATGTAAAGAGTACTTAAGCCAAACGGAATATCTGCCGCTCGATTTCCAAGGACGCACTCCATTGCAAGAGGCGATCATTCATAAGCAGTACGGACTGCTGCCTCTTTTCTTCGAGGCACTAAAGGAAGGAAGGATTGCATTTCCTCCCGGAGAAGATGAATTAATTTCTACAAAGCTGACCGACATCCCTACGTTTTGGGGAGGAGTGATCGTCAGCCATACAGAGCATGTTGAGAGAAAAGCGACGCAGTGCGGTATGCTCCTTGCCGAGGCGTTTTTACAGCAAGCAGAAGACAAGGACATCCAAGTGATTTGGGATGGTTTTCATAATGAGGTTAACTCCAACAAGGCGTTTTCAGTGCTCTACGATCTCGCTTGCAAGGGGAGTCTGCCTGCTTTTAAGCGCGCGTATCAATGGATACATGCTCAGTTTGCTGAGATTGCAGAAGAGCCATTGATTGCAGCCATAGCAGCGAAGAATTTGGATGCGGCGCGATGGTTGTGCGAGGTCGAACCGGGAATAGCAGCTCAAGCGGGCAGGGAAGCGTTTCAGCTTGCGACACAGAGAAGCGATGTGCCCATGCTCAAGCTTCTTGTGCAGCAGGGAGCATTTAATGAAGGGGTAGATCTTAAAACGCATTTAGAGTGGGCTGCCGATCACGATGAGGCGGAATTATTTTCCATGATGGTCGATCGGCTCAAGTACGATGTGAGCGGGCGGCTGGCTTCTTTGATGCCGAAAATCCTTGCCGCTCCGGAGCAAAAGATCTTAAAAAAAGTGATCGCGAAGTGCGCAAATCTTTCTGCTGAAGACGCGGATAAGGCGATTCAGGCAATCGCTGTTTCTTTTGGCAATGTGAAAGACATGCCTTCTTATTTGTTATTTTACCTCATGCGGCATGCGCAGTCGCTCTCAGAATGGGAGGCGCAGATCCGCAATTTTAAAAGGATTTGCACATTGTTTGAACAAGATAAGACTCTGATTGAACTCATCGCGCCCGATGCATTTTTTAAGGAGGTCTTTGAAGAAATTTTTGAAAAATTCCATAAGAGGCTCGCCAAGGATAAGAACATCATCGACAATCTGTTTGCTCTATTTCAGAATGTCCGCACGAAAAATCAGCTCGCTCTCTTTTTTAACGCATTGCAGCGCGGAAGTTCATTAGAGGAGATCGAACAAGCGCTTCCGATGGCGCTTGAAAAAGATGAGGCCGGGGTGCCTTCCCTTGCTCAATTCAAGTTGTGCCCCAAAGAAAAGAAAGCGCAATGGCTGAAATATTTTGCTGTGTCGGGATTTCGTGGTGGATTTGAACACGCGTGGAAAACGGTCAATGAAGAAAAGGATGAAGATCTCATCCTCTTAGGGCTCAAAGCGCTTGAGAAGATCGGCCGAAACATACCGGCGAAAAAGGCGCAAAGACGCCTCAGTGTCTTCTTCGAGCATCAAAACGAAGCGGTCCGATGCCAGGCAGCCAAGGCGCTGTCTGCTGTTGTTCCCGATGATAAGAGCGGTAATTCCAAATGGGATATTGTCAACCTTTTGGGAAACAGTTCCAAAGAGAACAAGCTTATGCTCTTGGAGCTTCTTTCCAACTATGAGTGGGATCTGGAAGGCGACTTTGGGATCACTAACATCATTCTGCAATATGCAGAGAGCGAAGATAGGGATTTGAGGGTGCAGTCCGCCCTTACGCTGTCGCGGATACAGGAAGAAAGGGCATTGCTTCGGGCCGCGGAGATTGTCAAGAGCCACGACTGGGATTTCATGGATGGGCATTTTGGCGAAGACAGGAAGTTTTTCCCAGGCGCCTGGTGGATGTTCATCTACCCTCCTGAATTTCATAACAGCCGCAGCGCGATCCTAGGCCGGATCAAAGACGGCCTTGCCTTCATTCACCGCGATGCTATTTCTGCGGAGGTAGAGAAGAGAAGAAAAGATCTGAAAGAAAATCCTTTTATTAAAAAGCTGGAAAATCTGCCGAAAAGTTGCCGCTATGTGCCTATCCCGATCCATTATCCCACTCAGAGAGGGTGCTATTTGATGCGCGGCCTTAAAGCGCGCAAGGGGGATCCGCTTTTTGCCGCTTCGATCAGGGATTTGATCTTTAAAGGATGCGGCAATTCGGATTTGACGTTGTTTGATAAGGAATTCACGTTCGGCTCCTGGTCCAAGGTGGGCGCCATTTTCGCCACCCACTCGCTCGGCATGGCCCACCAATATTTCACTGAGGCGCAAGGGTGCTTGATCCTGATCGATCCTGCCTATTACCATTCTCAACAGCGCAAGGGGTTTGCGAGGATCGAATTCGAAAGCGCGATCAATAACGTATTTTACCGCGGTATTCCTAAAAATGCGATCAAATTGATCTATATCTCGAGTACATTCAAACACGATCTTCAGCTGCTCAATGGCGATCGCAATATCGACGATGCGTTCAGATCGAAACTGACATCCGATGCCTTTAAGGACTGTTCATTTGAAGACTTAAGGCAATTTAGGATTTATTTGCATGAGCAGATGGAGCCCTTGTCGACGGCTGAAAGCGGCCCGGTCACCATCCACAGCTTGCAGTTTCACAAGACCTTTTTCGATGCGTTCCGCTTCATGGAACACAAAGAACAGATCGAGATCCGGCTTGCCAAGGACGGTGTGGAAGAGATCAAAGTAACCGACATCGCAGAAGAGACATGCAAGGCAGTGATCGCGCGGCAAGTCATTGAAGAAAAATATGGAAAAGACCTTTTCATGAGCCAAGACGAGATGCTCTCGCAATTGGATGACGGGGCATTTGTCAAGCAATTGCCAAAAGTCTTTGAACTTTTGCATCTCGACAAGCTGCCTTTCAAAGAGGTCCGGGCCCGCCATGGGCGCAATGAGGCGGGTGAGAGGGCCACTGTCTATGATCATACGGTCGAGATGATTTCCGGGGCGCATGGGGGCTTTGGCCTGCGCACAGATCTCAATTTGAGTTCGATGGCCCCTGACAAGGCACGCCGCCTGCTCAGGCTCGCTGCCCTCTACCATTATGTGGGCCAATTGGATCAAACAAAAGAAAGGAAAGAAAAATTGATGGAAAGATCAGCGGACATCGCGAATGCCCATATCCATACACATATGAAATTGTAGGGGATCGATGCGGATGATGCCTCTCTTGTCCTATCGCTGATCCGGCATCATCAGCTCTTCGGAGATTATTTGACAGGAGCCATTTCATTCGAGGCATTCTCGCAAAAGCTCGATGCCGCAGCTTCCGGGATAGGAACACTGAACAAACCGGATTTTACCAAGATGCTTTGGGCGCTCTTTGCCGCAAGGGCAAGCACGCTGAAAAAGGTGCAGTCGATGCGGCAGCGATTCGAGCAGGCTTTAGATATGGCCAAACTCGACTGCTCCGATCTCAATTGGGTCAAGAAGCTCCGTCCATTGTCGGCATTGTGGGATTCTGACGATGGGGCATTTAAGGAGCAAGTATCCCAAATGGCGTTCCCCTTTGATTTTAAAATATTAGCGAACCATCCTGCTGGACACGGCCATAAGCCGGATAGGTCCAAGGTCAACCTTTTGGAGCATACGTTAGATGTCGTTTGCGGCCATTTCGGGGGTTTCGGCCTGAATACCGATGTGACGGTTTCAGGAATGGGCCAGCCCCAGGTCCGCAAGGTGTTGCGCCTGGCAGCGCTTTTCCACGACGCGGGAAAGGTAAGCGGCAGGGAAGGACATATCGAGCGCTCAGCCGAGATGGCTGTAAAAGAGCTCTATAAAGCTAAAGACAAATGGGATGTGACAGACGAAGAAATTCTGCTGATCAAGCACTTGATCCTCAGCAACGACCTCTATGGCCAGTACCTTCGAGGCAGTTCGACAATGAAGCACGTTGAGCTTCTTAAGCTGCTCGACGAGGCATTTAACACCATGCAAAAAGACGACGTTCCGCAAAAAATCTCGCCCCAAGGTTTCCGCAAACTGCTTCTTGCGCTCTGGCTTGCCGACGCCAGCACGCTCTCCATCGTCAATAAGGAGCGGGGGGATCTGTACCGTCCGCTGCACAAGGAGATCGATGACCTTGATTATGCCACGCTGGAGCGCATCTACCTTGTGAAAGATCAAATCAGCAAAGGAGCATCCAAATGACTGCCTCCTTAGGTCCCGATGCCATGTTGCTCCGTTGTTCTCAATCCTGGCAAGCGGTCAAAAAGTCCGGCAATGGCTATGAAGTGTATACGTTGAAAAATTCAGGCAATCTGGAGCTTTCCAAAGCAGCTGATTGCGCTCGGATCTTGTTCAAACACAGCGAGGCGCGAGCAAGCTCCGAGAATGCAGTCATTTGCTTTGAGAGGGGAGGGGAGAAGAAGAACATCTGCGTTTCCGATCTATCGGGCAAAGAGTTGAAGCAATTGTCAAAGACCGGCATTGCTCTTCCGATTGTCTTTGAAAGTTATCGAACAATGACCTTAGAAGAGATCGATAAAGCGGTCCGGGAACTTAAGATCTCATTTTTCACAGGCTTGGACGATCGGCTGTTTGATCAAGAGATCATCGAAAAGGTGCTGGCAAACTATGCAGAGAGCGTGCCCTCCATCTTTTACGCCTTTGTGTTTAAAGCTTTAATGCAATGCTCAGCTTGTCCTCATTGGCTTTTTGAGCTCATTTCGCGCATCACTTCGACGCACTCGGTTCTTCTTTATAAAGGCATTTCTTCCGAAAAACTCTTTATTTTGGCGATGATCCACTCGGGATTTGATCCCAAATTGATCAGTCGCTTGAAAGAGGATGGATTTTCCTCGCAGGAAAAATGGCATGGGTTGACTCCAGGGCAGTTTGCTGCCGCTTGGGGAGCGGACATTGCCGTTCTCGACGCTTTAAAAGAAGAAGATCCGATGCAAGCAGTCCGGGCCGTGTGCCAGGATTTCGACTTATCGAGCCTGATTTCAGAACTCGATTCGAAATATCCGCGTGAAGTAAAATTTGAAAGTGATTGCGTCAAACTCCTCGGTGAACTGCTCGCGCGCTCATCAACGCTCGATCCCCTTTCTGAGCGCCCCCATCTCATTGCTAAGCTGTGCGCATCGCCCTCATTGTCAAGCGAACAAAAGATCGACATGATTGAGATGATGTTAGATCGCCATGAGCCTTTCAATTTCGGTCCGGTCACATGGGAGATATTGCGGAACGGTGATCCCGCTTTGCTGCGCTATTTAGTGCAAAAAGGGGGTTCTGTCCATGACGTAGACGCTGAGGGCAATACCCTCTTGCACAGCGCCGTTATTTCCGGGCGCTTTGCATTGGTAGGTTTATTGCAGGAGCTCGGCGTCGACCCCTCGAAAAAAAATCGCAAAGGGGAGACCCCATGCGATCTATTGACTCAAGAGTGCAGCGCTCAAATGGCGGCGGTCATACTGGACCGCGATTTTCCTTTTTCTGATGACAAGGCCAGGGAGATCTTCAAATCCATCCTGCGTTGCGATCCAGCCTCTGCTGTCCGTTTCTGCCAAAAATATCCTATCCCAGCGTCTTTAAGCGAGGCGTTCGGGGAGCTCAAATGGGGGCTCATGGACAAGTATAGACTGCCTTTACAAAATTCTAATGGCTATCCGCTTGACTTCTTAGTGCCTCTTGTCAAAATCGCAAACGAAGACTTCGAGAAGATCACCGCTTTATCGGAGCCGCTCCTCTTTTTTGCTGTCAGTATGCGTGCTCTTAACCTTTTAAAAGCTCTTCTAAAAGCAGATCTTTCTTGCTCCCGGCGTTTGAACGGGATGGGCTTGCGCACCTACGTCCGTCAATTGCGGCCAAGGGCCAATACTCCCCGTGAACACGCTGTTTTAAGCGCTATGGTCAAATGCATCGATGC
>JASHWX010000068.1 GCA_030043815.1 Candidatus Rhabdochlamydia sp. | reverse complement strand
ATGGAGGCGGCGATCGGCGCAGTTCAAGCCGGTGCTGGAGGATGGAACGTGAAATCATCCGCCGAGCAAGTCACCGATATCAAGCAGGCTTATCAAGATAGGAATGATGCACTGATTGAAAATACGAATAAACGAAATGCTTTAAAAAATAGCATCATCCCAGACAAGCCTCAAGATGATATCAATGTTCCAAGTCGTGGAGTTAATGCCCGTGAACAAGTTCCTCAACGGCCGGCAGTCCAAAATGTTGATGAAAAAACATTGGATTTTGAACGAGATGATATCGAAGCGAAATTCAAAACCGCTAGAGATGAAAATAAAGCGAAGAATACCAAAGCGTCTAGTATCGGTGAAGTCATCAGGTCGGGGGGTACGATATTGCAGCTCCCAGCCCAAGCGGCTCAAGGACGCACGCAGGTTGCCCAAATGCAAGGAACTGTTGCTCAATCAGCATATGGAGCTCAAGATGCGGTCCGCCAAAGCGCGAACCAAACCCTGCAGCAAGTTATGCAGCTCGATGTCTACGCTCAAAACGTCGCATCGTCAAGAGCATAAAAGAAAGGAGAATGAATAATGGCAGCAGTAACAGTCAATCCTGTCAAACGCTCTTTCGAAGTGGAGAAAGTGGTCGATCAAGGACAGGCTTATGGAAAAGCGAGACACTACGTCGTCGTGAAATTTCACGACGGCGGCCATGAGGCATTTCATTGCCAATCTCCGAGTTTAGAAGTGAGCTTTGAGATGATCGAGGCCTTTGCGCAGCAAGTAAAAGGGAATAAGAACTTCATCAATGAAGTGGAAGGTCAATCGCTCTATTTTTGCTTGAATGAGAATAAAGAGACAGGCGATACCGAGGCGATAAGTTATCGCCTTAATCGTTATGGAGTGAAACTGGAGAACACTTTTGATCCTAAGAATCCTCGCTTTACATATTCGAAAATCATTAGCCGGGACTTGCAAGAAGAATTAAAGCGATTGGCAAAGGCGCAAAATCAAAGCAATCCACGCCCATTTCCTCCAACGGTAAGGATCAACTTGGAGAAAGAGCCTACGCCGAATGGGAGCGGATGATTTGAGGAGGGCGCTGCTTCAAGATGCAGTCGCGTTCGACGACAACCTCTTTGATCGTGGGGTCGGAGGGGACGTCGAACATGAGCTCGAGGAGCAGGTTCTCGACGATCATGCGTAGGGCGCGGGCTCCGGTGCCCGTCTCTTTGGCTTTCTCAGCCATGGCGCGCAGGGCGTCGTCTGTGAAGCGCAATTCCACGTTTTCTTCATGAAAGAGGGATTGGTATTGCTTGATGATGGCGTTCTTGGGCTTGACGAGGATTTCGACGAGATCGTTGATGGTCAGCTCATTGCAATTGGCGATGCTGTTAAAGCGGCCGACAAATTCAGGGATCATGCCGAATTGGATGAGGTCTTCGGGCTCTACTTTAGAGAGAAGGTAGTTGATCTCGTTGGGGTCGAATGTGCGCTCTTCGCCGACATCGAAGCCGATGGTGGTCTTGCCGAGGCGCTTGGCGATGATTTTCTCAAGGTGGACGAATGCTCCGCCGACAATGAATAGGATATTTTGGGTGTTGACGCGGATGTACTCTTGATTGGGATGCTTGCGGCCCCCTTTGGGAGGCACGTTGGAGACGGTGCCTTCGACGATTTTGAGCAGGGCTTGCTGCACACCCTCGCCGGACACGTCGCGCGTGATCGAGACGTTGCCTGTCGTCTTGCGGATCTTATCGATTTCATCGACGTAGATGATGCCCATCTCGGCGCGCTGGATGTCGTAGTCGGCGGCTTGGACGAGGCGAAGGATGATGTTTTCCACGTCTTCGCCGACGTATCCGGCCTCTGTCAGGGTGGTGGCATCGGCAATGGCAAAGGGGACGTCGAGAATGGTCGCCAGGGTGCGCGCCATCAGGGTCTTGCCAGAGCCGGTGGGACCAAGGAGCAAAACGTTGGACTTGCTGTATTCGACAGCGTTTTCTTTATGCAGCGCCCGGATTCTCTTGTAATGATTATACACAGCGACAGAAATCGTCTTTTTTGCCCTCTCCTGTCCGATGACGTATTCATCCAAAGCAGCCTTGATCTCTTTAGGTTTTAATAATTTTAATTCATGGTGGACAGGCTTTTTTTCGACGATCTCCATGCAGAGGCGAACGCACTTGTCGCAGATGTAGGAATCGGGACCGGAAACGAGTTTTTCAACAGCTTCTTCAGGGCGTCCGCAAAAGGAGCAATGCGGGCCTTCTTTTTCTTTTTTATTCATAAATTTACGTTTTAGCTTCTAGCAGAACTTTTTGGGGCGCGGTGGCGATTTTGTCGATAAAGCCGTAAGAGACGGCTTCGTCGGGATTCATATAAAAATCGCGCTCGGAGTCTTCGATGACCTTTTCGACCGATTGCCCGGAAAGTTCGGAAATGATATTTGCACACATTTTTTTAAGTTCTAAGACCTCCTTGGCCTGGATTGCGATATCTGACGAGGTCCCTGTAATGCCCCCTGCAGGCTGATGGATCATGATCCGGCTGTTGGGGAGGGCATAGCGCTTGCCTTTGGTCCCTGCAGCGAGCAGAAGAGCGCCCATCGAGGCGGCTTGGCCGAGGCAATAGGTGTTGATGTCGTAGCCCATGAAACGCATCGTGTCGTAAATGGCCAGTCCTGCAGTGATGTAGCCGCCGGGGGAATTGATATAGACGTTAATGTCTTTTTTGGGATCTTCAGCGCGTAAAAAGAGCAATTGGGCGATGACGGTATTTGCGACCTGGTCGTTGATCTCTGTGCCGATAAACACGATCCTGTCTTTTAGCAGACGGGAATAAATATCCATGGCGCGCTCGCCGCGGCCGGTGTCTTCGATGACATAAGGAATTGAATACATGTGATTAGACCTCAAAAAAGAGTTCAGGGTGTTGAACTCAGTATGTCGAACAGGGCGTTAATCTGCAAGACTAGTATCTCGCGTTCTCGATGACATAATCCTCTGCTTTTTCCAAGACGAGGCGTGAAAAGGCTTCAGCGTGTTCAATTTCTGGATTGCGCTGGTGGTGATATAATTTTTGAGGATTGATCA
>JASHWX010000067.1 GCA_030043815.1 Candidatus Rhabdochlamydia sp. | reverse complement strand
AAAGGGTACCAAATCATCTTGATCGGCCATCGCAAGCACGTCGAAATCATCGGTACGGCAGGGGAGGCTCCTGAAGTGACCACAGTCGTTGAATCGGTCAAAGATGTCGAAGCCTTGACCTTTTCTTTGGATCAAAAACTCTTCTACACGACCCAGACGACCTTAAGCTTAGACGATGTGAAAGAAATCACCGATGCCCTCATCGCCAAGTATCCCCACATCGAAACTCTCCCTAGCGCTTCCATTTGTTACGCGACGACCAACCGGCAGCTTGCTCTCCGCGAAATCACGGATGAGGCCGATCTCGTCCTTGTCGTGGGCGATCCCCGCAGCTCTAACTCCAATCGCCTCCGCGAGGTAGCGCTCATCCGCAATGTGCCAGCCTATCTCATCAACGGTGAAGACGAAATCCAGCCAGAATGGCTCATCGGCGTCGAAGTCATCGGCCTTACCGCCGGCGCTTCCACTCCAGAAAACATCGTCCAGCAATGCATCGCAAAGCTCAAAAGCTACGGCGTCATGGAAGTCGAAGATGTGGTCTTCACCACGGAAGACGTCGTTTTTCAGCTGCCAAAGCAGCTGCTAGATTAATATCACTGGCGTTTTTTTTCATAACAAAATGCATAGACAAATGAAGCTATGGAGGTAACGAGAACTCCTAGACCTGCAAGGCTGTAGCCAAAAAAAATAGCTATAAAAGCTAATATCACACAAAGGCTTGCTAAAACAAATGCCATTATTTGACCTCGACTGGCCAATTCAACTTGCTTTTGTACCATCATTTTTTCCAATGACCTTCTATGTTCTGCTTCACGATGAGGCTCTTCTAAAAATTTTATTGCAATCCCTGGTAACAATTTTTCGTATTCCACGAGAAAATGCGGAGGCGGTATAGGACCAGAATAGGCTGCAAAAGAAGTAACATTTGGTTGATCAGAAGGATTTGGTGCCTGGGAATTCCTTTTGGGCTCGGATACAAAATTAATGGGGGAATGAGCTGAATCTTTCTTTTCTAGTTCTGTTAAATTTTTCATTTTTCAATTTCTTCAGCTATTTTCTCCGTGGCCTTTTTGTAATCCTTTTCGAGTTGGTCAAGGTCTTTCATCAATTTCTCCATATCCTGCATTCTTCCTTTTGATTGCCAATTAAAATCGCTTAAAAGAAGCGAGCCGCTGATATCGAATGCACTGAGAATGCTCTTCGAGAAATCGAATGTATATTTAGATCGTTTCATGCTTTGATTTTAGCGAGGCAACTTTATTTTGTCACGCAATGAATGCTTGCCTAAAAAAATCGATTGCGGTCATTCTGCGTCTTATGAAGGGTTCTAACCATTCGACGACTGTTGTCCAGATGAAAAAGAAGACGCTCAAGCGTGTATTGGTCATGTTCGATCTTTTTGCCATTGGATACGGGGACTTAGGATCGTCGATCTACTACGCTTTAGGTGTGACAGCGCTTTATGCGTTAGGGGCGACTCCTATTGCGCTTGGGCTTGCCGGAGTCGTATTCATTTGCACGGCGCTATCTTATGCGGAGATGAGCGCGATGTTCCACGAATCGGGCGGATCGGCGAGCTTTGCCAGGCATGCATTTAATGATTTAGTCTCATTCATTGCGGGGTGGGGCCTTCTTCTCGATTACATTGTCACGATTGCCATCTCTGCGTTTGCCGTAGGTCCTTATTTAGGGTATTTTTTTGCCGATTTGCACATGATTCCCGTTCAAATCATTTTCACTTTTGCGCTGATTGCGATTTTATTGATCATGAACATTTTGGGGGTGCGCCAATCGACGCGAATTAGCTTAGTGTTGATGATTTTTACTGTGCTTGTCCAGGCTGTCATCATTGCCATTGGGCTCAGCACACTGTTGAATGTCGATTACATCGCAGAGCACATTCGCATCAATGTGCCGAACGTGAGCTGGTCGCCGACTTGGGAAGAATTTTTTAAGGGCACGGCGATGGCGATGGTGGCCTATACGGGAATTGAGTCGATTGCGCAGCTTGCCGCCGAAACGCAAAAGCCCTCTCGCAACGTGCCGCGTTCGATCATACTAACGATGATCGTGCTGCTGGTGCTGTATTTGGGGATTTCCGTCGTTGCGCTCTCTGCCGTTTCCCCTGAGGCATTGGGGACGACTTTTTTACAAAATCCCGTGGCAGCGATCGTCGATGCATTGCCATTTGGTAAAATGATCTTATCGCCGGCGATTGCTATCCTTGCCGCTGTTGTTCTTGCAGTCGCAGCAAATGCCGGCCTCATAGGCGCCTCGAGATTGTCTTTTAACATGGGGGAATACTATCAGCTGCCGCGCTTTTTCTATGCAATCCATCCCCGTTTCCGCACGCCGTTTGTTTCATTGACAGTTTTTGCGATTTTGGCGGCCCTTGTGGTTTTTGCAAGCGAAGGACAATTGAATTTCATTGCAGACCTTTACAACTTTGGCGCTCAGATCGCTTTTTTCTTTGTTCATCTTTCTCTCATTGCTCTTAGAATTAAGCGGCCGAAGATGCATCGTCCTTTCAAAGCGCCTTTGAATATTTCATTTGGTCAATTTTCTCTTCCATTAACGGCCATCGTCGGCGCGATGGCGACGTTCAGCGTGTGGTGGCTTGTCGTCATCACCAAACCTCAAGGGAGATATCTGGGAATTGCATGGATGGCCTTTGGCATCCTCATGTATTTGTTCTACAGGAAAAAAAGGCAGCTGAGAGCGACAGGGCACATCGCCATTGAGAAAGTGAAAATACCGGGCTTCCAACCGATGAGGATTAAGAAGATCCTAGTTCCCACGCGGGGCAGCGGCCAAAGGGAAACAATCCAAATGGCATGTGAAATCGCCAAATTTCATCATGCAACAATCACCGCGGTCCATGTCATCGAGCTTCCAACCTCGATCCCTCTCGACATCGAGGCGCCCCATCGCACTGCCCAGGCCGAAGAGGCCCTTAAGCGCGCAAGCGCCATTGCAAGTGAGTTCGGCATCGATATGGAGTTGAATATCATCCGTTCCCGATCTCTTGCGGACAGCGTTGTAGAATTGGCCGAAAAGGGCAAATACGACCTGATTGTCCTGGGCTCCGACAAAAAGACCAAGGGGATGGGGGCTATGGCCGATCAAATCCTGCGCAATGCGCCATGCCGCGTCTGGGTCTGCGCTAGATAAATTACTTAATGCCAGCAACTTATGCATGACTATTTTAATGCATATGTTAAAATAGTCGCGACCAAAATAACATATATGTTAAAATGGTCATATATGAGAATCGCAATTTGTTTGAATCTATCCTAATAAATCTACCATGATCTTTTCGCACTTTTCAGCTTGAAATCCTCCGGTTGGCTTTGACCCAT
>JASHWX010000066.1 GCA_030043815.1 Candidatus Rhabdochlamydia sp. | reverse complement strand
GACCCGACGAGATTAAATTGATCATGATCGATCCCAAGAAAGTCGAGCTCACGCCCTATGCCTCTTTGCCCCATATGATCGCGCCCGTCATCACCGAAGCGCACGGCGCGTACGCCGCCCTAAGCTGGCTCGTCAAAGAAATGCAGACGAGATACGACATTTTAAAACAACTGGGCTTGCGCAATATCACCGCCTTCAACAATCGTCAAATCAACTCGGAACTCGAGTCATCGCTCAGCATTCCTGTTCCCATCAAAATGCACGCCATTGTCGCCATCATCGACGAATTTGCCGACCTCATGATGGCCTCCAGCTCCGACCTTGAAACACCGATTGCCCGCATCGCCCAAATGGCACGCGCCGTCGGCATCCATTTGATCCTCGCCACCCAACGCCCCTCGCGCGAAGTGATCACCGGATTGATCAAAGCCAACTTCCCTACGCGGATCGCATTTAAAGTCGCAAGCCGCGTCAACTCGCAGATCATCCTCGACGATGTCGGCGCCGAAAGCCTGCTCGGCAATGGAGACATGCTTTTCCTCCCGCCCGGCACATCGACCCTCATCCGCTCTCAAGGCGCTTACATCAGCGATGAAGAGATCAACCGCGTCGTTTCTTTCATCTGCGACCAAGCGCCAACCAATTATTTGATCGAGTCTTTTGATAAAATGCGCTTTGAAGATCCTTCATCCACCGAAAACATTGAAGAAGGACCACGCGATACCCTTTATGAACAGGCCCTCTCTCTTGTCATCGAGACCCGCACCGCTTCCACGACATATCTCCAACGAAAACTCAAGATCGGCTACGCCAGAGCTGCCTCACTCATGGATGAACTTGAAAGTAAAGGAATCATCAGCCCACAAGAAGGCGCCAAGCCCCGCCGGATCCTGCTCGATTCCAAAAGTAAATCTGGGAGCACATATGAAGAACAAGGACTCTTTGAGTAAAGTGGAGCGGCAGCTTCTCCCCCGCCTCAAATTCATGGGGTATGTCATGTACACGCTATGCCTCTCATCGCTTGTCTTTGCTATCTTCTTTCCCGAGGAAGAGAAAATCGCTGAATTAGGTGGATTGAATTTGATCGAAGAAGAATTCAACCCCAAAGAAGTGCTCAATTTCTACTTGATTGCCGCTGTCTTCGCAGCTGTGGGATGCACATGCATGCTCATTGTCCGCAAAAAACGGAAAATCCTCTTTCAACAAGAGATAAACAATGAATAAAAAGAAGATCCTCATCGCGGATTCCGATCCTAAAATAGCCAAGGCGATTAAAAACCATAAAAACGCATCCCATTACATCTTTGAAACAGCATCCCATGGGCCCGAGTGCCTGGCCAAGATCGAGACCTTCCATCCTGACCTAGTCTTCATGGAACTACTTCTTCCCCATATCCATGGCATTGAAATTCTCCGCAAGATCAAGACCGACCCGCGCACTAATCACATCGGAGTGATCATCACCAGCGCCAATACCATGATCCAAGACTATCGCTCCGCTGTCAATACCCGCTGCGATGAATTTCTGCAAAAGCCCTTCGAACCGGCTCAAGCCTTTTCCCTCTTTAAACGGTTTTTCCAAGGCACATTACATCTCTCCGAGTTTACAGACAAAGAACACCGTACAGAAGGCAAGCACTGCTACTTCCCTAAGCTCCACTCACCCACTTCTTACATCAAATTTTGGGGAACCCGCGGCTCAAACCCCGTCTCCGGCCCCGAATATGTACGGTTCGGCGGCAATACCTGCTGCTTAGAAATCAGATATGGAGACGATCTCATCATTGTCGATGCAGGAACTGGGATCCGCTCCCTGGGCACCGTTTTGCCAAAATCCAAAAATATCCATCTCTTCATCAGCCATACCCACTGGGACCATCTCGCTGGATTTCCATTCTTTGCACCCATTTACGACCCCCATTGCCATCTCACCATCTACGCCCCTCTCGGGTTCGAGAAGACCGCCCGCGAAGTGTTCACTGAAATGCTTAGCTTTGCCTATTTCCCCGTGCGCCTCGACGACATCAAATCCCAGATCACCTTTAAAGACATCCATGAACGAGACCCCTTCCATATCGGCACCATCAAAGTCAACACCCATTACGCCTTCCATCCCGGCGCCACGCTCTGTTTTAAATTCGGCATCGAAAAGACCACTTTCGGCTACGCCACCGACAACGAATTCCTGATGGGCTATCACGGCAACCCCTCACTCCTCGCAAAAAACAGCCCCCATCTCGCCCCCTACCAAAGCATGATCAAATTCTTCAAAGGCGCCGATTTCCTCATCCACGAAGCGCAGTACACACCCATCGAATACCAAACCAAAGTCGGCTGGGGCCACTCCTCCATCGCAGGCGCCGCCGCCCTCCTCAAGCACACAGAAATCCCCGAATGGATCATCACCCACCACGATCCCAAGCACACCGACATGGACCTCCTCAAGAAATCCCAAATGCAATTCGACGTCCTCGACGATTTAAAGATGAAATGCCGCCCCCGCATGGCCTTCGACGGCATGACGATCCCGCTGTGAGTTTTTCAACCTAACCATTCAAATTGAAATTAAAAAGAGAGAGATTCAACCCAATTGAATCTGCGTCAATAGAGCCATAAAGAAATCTGTAAGAATAATTATGCAAATCTTACTCAATATGTCCAGAAAAATTAGACATATTGAGGAAAAGTTGCAGCAATTAGTATTGAGAAGGCCTCTGTCGAAGAATCGTCGGGATACTTGGTGAACCCAGGCTTTAAGGCCTGAGATTTTGTGGTTGACGTGGGCTTCGCACCCACGTCAAGCCATTTTTGAAATACCCCGACCCTTAAGGCCGGGTTTCCGCTATCGTGAAGATTAAGAACTCGAAAAGAGAATTTAAAGTTCGCGATATGGATCAGCTTCTTCTCGATTTATGCTGGAGTTTGTGGACTGAATTATACTGCTCCCGCTCAAAAAGTGTGAATCTGCCAGCATCGGACAGCCAGTGAATTTGAACCCGCCTGGTTCAAATTCACGGCGCCTTCTTGGCATTTTTCACACTTTTTGAACGGTCGCAGTATAGGAGTGGCGGGAGTTAAAAGAAAACATGAGAGGATGAAAAAGGACAATTCTTAATTCCGACTTCTGCGGTCTCTTTGGTTTTTTCACAAATAACTGATTATTAGAGCGTTATTTTTTAACTGACTTATATTTTAAATTGATGTAAAATCATACAATAGGAAATTGAAAATGATTAAAACTGATTATATCGATACAATGACTGATGAGCTTATGCTCATGGTATTTGACTATCTTCCTGATTCTGATCTGGATAAATGCCGCCAAGTGTGCAAAAAATGGCTTGCTATTGCCAATGATGAGTTTTTTTTAGCATCTCGCACTCCTCCTCCTCCTGAGGCTTGTGGACAAAAAGCTTGGGAGACGATCGGAAAAGTCACAAATATCCGCCGACTACCCTCTCGCATACGTCAAATTCTCGATAGTCCTTGTCCGATTTGGCAAGGAGAACCAATCAAGGACACGCATATTCTCTTTTGGCTTCCAACCACAGTTAATGGGCAAGCTCACACCATCAATAACATTGGAACGCTTGTTCCCATGCCTGGCAAAAAAAGCGGATACAGTTACATTTGGGGCTTAGTTAAAATCAAACTGGGTAACGAGCCCAACCCAACTGGAAAATGGCTATTGATGACCAAAACTACTCTTCCCGGAACTGACGAAGAAAAAATGGACATAGTCATGGAAAAGATAAAAGAGTTAAATGAAAAAGCGAAAACTGACTATCGCATGTTCACGCCTCTAGAGGCAATTACCGGCTGCTTTCTAGAATTCAAGCGATCTGGATCGCGTCTTTATAGCTATATGTTCACTCGTTGCTCAACGATAGTGGGCGGTTACCGGATTTATGTAGGCTCCACATTCGACGGCCTCGACGTCGGCGACAGCCACACAACATCAGGTTCTGGGGTCGGGGTCTTGCGGGAGATATAAGTTGAGTATTGTGAGACCGTTGCATAAGTGATCATGCTTGTTAAAAACGCCCATTTCGCGATCTTTCGATTCTCGCTCGCCCCCTATGGGGCGTCCCGCATATGCGGGCTCGCTCGAATTCGAAATCTCATCAAAATGGGCTGTTTTTTCCAAGCATGCTGACT
>JASHWX010000065.1 GCA_030043815.1 Candidatus Rhabdochlamydia sp. | reverse complement strand
GAAACTGTATTCAATGATTTGTCTCCACTGACATTCACTATCAATATTAAGTAAAAATTGGCGCATTTCTGCTTGAGAAGGGAAAGTTGCTGATTCAAGATAGTGAAGATTTGTTAAGTGAGCTCGTCCCATCAAAGCAATGAATTTGTCATTTCCTTTTTCTCGATTAATAACTTTAGTCGCAATGTAATTCATCTCCTTTAATCGATCGCCATCTTTCCATTCAGCATTCTCACCCGCGGCTTGCATATCGATTCCCACGATTCTAATCCCTCTTCGTCTCGCTTCATGAATCACAGTACGTATATTTTCTGTGTAACCTGTACGAGCAAGCTCGAGGTCATTATCCAAACAACGAGAACGCAATTGGGGAGATAATTCTCCTCCCTTATTAAAGAAATCCAAATCGGATTGATGTTCAATGAAAAATAACTCCATGAATAGAGTTTTTACTCCCATCTGCTGGAACAAATCCATATGCTCAAGCAATACTCCTATGGTCATGTGAGTACTGTGAACTTCACCGAAGCAGATGCCTTGATTTTCACAGAACAACTGTCTCAAAAGTCTGGCTTCATCGTGACTGAAAGGAAACTGACTTGTGTTTACCGGGAGAAAAGAGGTTCTACGATTATAATAATTCTGAGTTCTTTGAATGAGGCCATCTGAAAACTTTTGATGATCGAGTTCTTGTAAGCAAGCACTTAGAGCATTGGATTTTTCTCGATAAGTGCATGATCGATCTTCTAAATCGTGAAAAGCCACTCTTCCAAAATCTGGGTGAGCAATTAGAGGGCGTGTTTCCTTGGTAGGTTTTCCCATCTCTTCCCAAGTCTTGTGATAAACTCGATGCTCGATTTCTTTAAGAAAAGATATTTCTGACGAGAGCTCGAAGAGCTTTTCAAAATTGCTAAAAGCACTAAAAGCACGATTTGCTTTAAATTCGAGAGCGATTTTTTTCAGCTCTTTTTTTACAAAATGGACAAAAAATGCCTTTAACGCCTTAACCTTAACCTCGGTTGCCGTCATGCGCCCTTCTTGATCGTGGAAAGCCACTCTACCAAAATCCGGATGGGCAAGACTTGGATGAGAATCGGGCATCGGTTGCCTCATGAACTTCCATACTCTTCGATAGATTTTATTCTCGGCATCTTTCAATGCCTCGTCTTGGGCGGCATGCTTTCTAAAGTTTTCAAAATGAATGTAACCAGATTGTTTTTCACCCTTTTCAAAAAAAACAATAGCATGATTGAGTTCTATTAGACTGGAATATCTTGGAGCTGCAAAAGCGATCATTTAATTCACCTTATTTATAAGATATTTTAAATTATACTTAAAAGTGCGATAAGAATCAATGAATTGTTTCTTGGTGTAGGCGTTATTTATTATCTCTTGGTAATAAACAATTTACTAGCATGGAGAGGACATTTCTATTCTTTGCTAACACCAAAATATATTTTTCTTATAATTTTGTTTTTAGGAGAAATCATGAAGTTCCTTGGGTATATCCTTGCTGCAACATTGTCTACCGCTTGCTATGCAAAGTATTTTGATATCATTACTGTTTTTGGAGGGAGCTATGCAGATCTGGGCATGGGTTATCTCATTTCAACAGCCGGACCGCCGAACTCTCCTATTCCTCCTACTCCTCCCTATTTTGAAGGAAAATTTTCTGATGGCCCGCTTTATCTTGAATACCTTCCAAAGCTGATCGATGCGAATTATCCTCTTCTTAGCGTTGCTGTCGGAGGAGCAACAACAGGAACGGATAATGCTGAAGATGTCACAAATATCCGGGGATTGGGAGGGGTCGCCACTCAAATCGACAGATTTAAAACGACTTTTCAGAGAATTAATCCAAAAAGCCTTACAATATTGGAAGCGGGATTAGATAATTTTATCTTATTGATTGAACAAGGGGAAATTACTAACCCTGCAGCAGTAATAGAGAGTGTAGAGACAACGATTTCAGATCTAAAGTCTGATATTTACGGAATCAAACAATTAGGAGCAGGTCAGATTGTACTTTTTACTTTGCCCGATCCTAAATCAGTACCGATATTTCAAGGGTATCCCCCTCAGCTTATAGTGACACTCCAAGAAATGGTGGATGTAGTCAATTTTGAATTGAAACAACTTCCCAAGACTAAAAATAAAGACGTCTTCATTTATGATTTTTATCAAATTGCCAATGATGTCTTAACAGAATATGCCATTGCTGGGGGGAACATCACTGACCACACGCTTACAATCACAAGCATTGATCCTTATGTGGTCATTGAAAATGGACCGAGCCCATCCAATTTGGCCTATTGGGATGGAATCCATTTTACATCTCAAATCCAATCCATTTTAGCCAAATATATATCCTCGGTTTTAAATGCCCCGAGATCCATTGGCGCTGAAATGGACTTGGCATTCCTAAGTGCTGAAACGCAATCCAACGTAGTCGAAACGTGTTTAGCAAATATGAGCAGAAATATGCTCTCTTGTTGTTCCGGTCCGGAGTACAACAACGATATCATTTTTGATGTGGGCGGAACATGGGGAACGAAAAAGTCAAAATCGAGAGATTTCGGCTTCGATTACTATAATTATCATATCAGCCTAGGGATAGACCATTATTTTACACATTGCTTAGCAGCGGGTATTTTAGGTTCTTGGATTAAAAGTCATGGGGACCTTTTCCACCAGGCTGGAAATTTGCAACTTCAGGATTGGGTGCCCTCTGTCTATGCCGCTTACCTTGTCAACCGCTGGGGCTTTGATGGGCAATTTAATTTTCACTTTTATAATTTTAACGAAATTACTAGAAAAAATCTAGTTTTCCATCGAAAGGCAAAAGCAAAAACACATGGATTTTCTCCTGAATTGTCGATTAAAAGTTCTTATTATATCCCAACAAATGCATTTTCTAACCTCACGATAGCCCCTTTCATTGCTGGTGATTATTGTTATATTCATCTTAACGGTTATAATGAACATGGGGCAGGAGTGCTCGATCTCAAAATGCCGCATCAATGGGAAAACTCCCTTCTCGGATCAATCGGCCTGAGAATATTCACAGAGGCGTGTTCATGGTATAATTTTGACTTCCAAATTGGATATGAACATGAATTTCTTCGCTCAGAACTCGATCAAATCAGACCGCTATTTTTTGATATTAAATATAACAAGTTCAGATATACAAGAAATGGGCCGGATAGAGATTTTTTGCGTTTTCTTGCAAGAGCTTACTTGAAATTTGCTGAAAATCTTCTGTTTACTTGTGAATATATTGGTTGTTATGGGTTAAACGCTCATTCTCAATATAATAACACGGCAGAGTTAGAAATGACCGTTGCCTTTTGATGCTGCGGTCTTTCCTTCCGTCAATGCTTTCACTAATGGCTTGAGCGGCGATCCTGGAGCGGGGGTGCGCTCGATTTCTGCGCCGAGCGATGCGAGCTTCTCGACGATTTTTTCGTAGCCTCGATCAAGGTAGTGGATGCCGCTGATGTTGCTGACGTCGGGGGCAAGAAGGGCGGCGAGGACATAGGCGAATCCTGCCCGCAGATCGGGGATCGCGATATCTTTGGATTGTAATGGGGTGGGGCCTTTGACGACGATGCTGTGTTGGAAGTTTTGGGAGGCAAAGCGGCATTGTCTTCCGCCTAAGCATTGCGTGAAGGCTTCGATATCGGCGCCCATCAAACGCAGGGTTTCGGTGTAGCCGAATCGATTTTCGTAGACTGTTTCATGGACGACAGATGCGCCGAGAGATTGGGTGAGGAGGACGACAAATGGCTGCTGCCAGTCGGTCATGAAGCCGGGATGGACATCGGTCTCGATATGGATTCCTCCGCGGAGTGCGCCTTTGTAGAAAAATTCGATGCCGTCTTTTTTTACTTCAAAGCCGGCGTTCACTTCGCGCAGCTGGTTGAGAAATGTGATCATGTGTTGATGCTGGGCGCCTTCGACAAAGACGCGCCCTTTTGTGCTGATGCCGGCGAGTCCAAGCGATGCCGCCTCGATCCGATCGGTGATGACGACATGCTCGACGTCGTAAAAATGGTGTGTTTGCTGGATGCGGATCGTGCGGTCGACATCGAGGCCGATTGTAACGCCGAGCTTTTGCAGAAAGAGGATGAGATCGACGATCTCGGGTTCGATCGCTGCATTTTTAATGACGGTGGTCCCTTTGGCGCGGACAGCTGCGAGGATGGTGTTTTCGGTGGCGCCGACAGAGGGATAAGGCAAATGGATGAGGGTGCCTTTCAATCCTTGATGGGCGCGTGCGAGATATGCCCCTTCTTTTTTCATTTCTCGGTATTCGATCTGTGCGCCGAGCTTTTCC
>JASHWX010000006.1 GCA_030043815.1 Candidatus Rhabdochlamydia sp. | reverse complement strand
TGAAAGAATCGGCAATTACTGCTTCAATTTTTTACACGCAAAGCTGAACGCCGGCGATTTCTTGGGCGTCTTCCGCTATCTTTACATCCTCAATCTATACAGCAATATCGCAACCTCGCATGATGCATCCGTTCCTGACCCCGCTTTTCGCTTTGAATCCCCGGCTCTTTACTCCGATAAACTCGTCAAATCAACCTCCCATGCCGTCGCAAAAGAAGAGACGCAGCTTCAGAATCAAGCGCGCAATCAATTCATCAAAAGATGGCTGGCCGATCTCATCGCCAGACCCGGCTGCCCTCTTGAGGCCCAAGCGCAAGTGCCGCGCTTAAACGCTGTGATCGACCCATTAGATCCCGTTCAATTCCGCGCCCTTTTTCTCGATCTGCTCGACAAATTGCAAAAAGCCTCCGATCTCGAAAAAATCTGCTGGGAAGAATTAAAAGCCTGCCTCGTTCCCTTTACAGAGGCGAATTTTTTCGAGCAGGCCTATCTGAAATTAAAAACCGAAAGCTATTATCGCAGGTGTCTTTCCCGCGTCACAACACTGCGTGAGAGTTTAGGGCAAACAAACGGCCCTGATTTGGTCACACAGAGCGAAAGGTGCAAAAAAGCCTATAAAGGCTGTGTTTATCTTTTGAGCGACGCAAAAAATATGCCAGCCTGTTCCCCGATGCGTTTTGCCGCGATCATAGGCAAGATGAGAACAGAATGGCAGCTGATCAATCAAGCCTTCAATCGCGCACAGCAGCATTGCGCCCACCACTTGTGTTCCTGCCATGTGCAGACCCCTGCAAGTCAAAACCAGCTCGCGGAATGGCCCTTTGCCCCCCATCCGTTAATCCCGCTCACTCCCGCGCAGCCTGTGAGGCTTCAGCAGCTTCAGCAGCCTGACGCTGTCCAGGAAAACGCCAGAAAGACGATTGCCGTCATCGGATGCAAATGGGGAGGCGGCCATATGGAAATCGGCCGCGGGATTTCCAACAACTTAGCCTCATTAGGATACCACCCCGTCACCGTCGATCTTCCCGAAGTGCTGATCTCGCAAGATCCTGTCCGCAACAACCCCATCACCCGCTTCCTCGGCGAAGACTGGTCGGTCGCCTCGCTTTACGTCGGCCTGATGAAACACAAAGCCTTTGCCATCATCAATTTTCTGCGCTGGTTAAGCGCCAAGCTCTTTTCCGGCGGTTATACCGAGGTGGAGCTTAAACTCATCATGGAACACCTCCTCAAAATCAATCCCGATGCCGTCGTCGTCGATTACACCGCCCATAACGAAGGCCTGATCAAAGCCTGCGAGATGCTCGGCATCCCCATCATGCACGTCGGCGCCGACATCAATAACGTGATCGAGACCCGCACTTCTCCGCCTACCTATGCCCACTTTAAAATGGCCCTCCCCTTCAATGTCCCCGAAGTCGTCGACTCAGTAGCCAATACCACGACAGCCGAGCAGCGCATTTTCACCGGCGCTCCCGTCAAACATGAATTCACTCTTCCCCGAACACAGGAAGAAATCCATCGCTTAAAGCAGCGATGGGGCATCGACACCAATAAGAAAGTCGTGATCATCGCAAACGGCCTGGCTGGAGGCTCTTCCCCTTATCCCGAAATCTTGGCCAAAGAATACGCAGAGACCCCTATGGAAAATATCCCCATCCATCTCATTGTCCTCTGCGGGAAAGACAACGCTCCCTTCAAACGGCATCTCGAACAAAACGTCGTCCCCAACACCCATCTACCTATGACAGTCGAACTGCATACAAATAGAATGGAAGAATTGATGGCGATGGCATCGCAAGGCGGCGCTCTCATCGGTAAAGCCGGCACGACGACAATCTTTGAGTCCATCACGCGCGGAACCCGCCTCCTCATCGATAATGTTCCTCCCGAATTCTTCTTTCAAGGCGTCTGTCATTTCTTCATCACCTGTCTCGAAATGCTCATGAGAAAAATCGGCTTCCTCGGTCAGATTTTCTGGGAAAAAGACAATGCCGACTTCACGAAAAAGCACGGCCTTGCCGACGTCTTTGAACATAAAAGCGAATTCCTCCCCAAACTCCTCAATCTTTTGCAAAACGACAATCAGCCCGTCCGTCTCAATATCGAGCTTAGGAATGTGGAGACCGAGCTGCCGCGCCAGTTGTCCGCCATGCTCGCCCGCGCGCAAATGGACCCCGCGATCGCCCGCACCCGCCGCGTCCATCAAAACCTTTGACATTCGGAACCTAACGCGATAAACTATCCTCTTCATTTGCCCAGGTGGTGGAATTGGTAGACACGCCAGATTTAGGTTCTGGTGCCGAAAGGTATGTAGGTTCGAGTCCTATCCTGGGCATTTGCAGCGATCAAATAAGCGACCCTGAAGCGTGTCATTTCTCTTTGCACTAAATGCCATCTCTGCTATCGTGCTCTCCTTTAGTTTTTCAATTCACAACATGAAGGAGATCATGACCATGATTACAAAAAAAATGATGTTGCCTGCACTGGCAAGTTTAGTTCTCACAAGCTTATCTCTTTTTTCTGACGAAAATCCTGACGAGGTTGTAATCCAAGATCATGTACAGGTCGGCTCTCGAGAGATGGACGATGCTGATCGTGATATGATCGATCTGCAGCGCGCAGAGGAACACGAAGACGCTATGGGCAATACCGAAGGGCAGCAAACCCTCCGCAGAATTAGCAATAAACTCAAAGAAGCGGAATCGGCTCCTCGCTTTTCTCTTGCTCCCGCTAAAATGTTAAAAGCGCAATTGACGCCAGTCGCCTATGCATGGAATTGCCACACCCTTGCAGGCTATGACAACCGCTATCTCGGTATGGAAGATGGGTCCAAATGGGAATATTCCCCTTCGGATGCTTATACGATTAGATTTTGGGGACTAGGCCAAGTGCTCGTCGTTTCTCCCAATTACAGCTGGTTTAGCTCTTTTGATTATTACATCACTAATCAAAACACGGGCACGTACGTAACAGCCAACTTATTCGACGGCCCGGTTGCTCATGGCCCCTTCTCTCATTGGATCGCCAGCATCGATTATGTGGGAGGGCATGTCTATCTCGAAAATCAAATGGTTTGGTGCGTCAATCCATCGGATATGTCCATCATGCAGAAATGGAAACCTAATGATCATATCATCCTTGGCATTTATGACTCGTGGTTTTCAAGCTATGATACCATTTTAATCAACGTCGACATGGATGATCACGTCCGTGCTATTAAATATTAACCAGCGAGGTGTCTATGCCCATTAGTGCCCTTTCAAATCCCGATCTGCCCCAGCGCATTCAAAATCCTCGCATGAACGCCAATGTAGATGGAAGCTCCTGGGTCAGCACTGCCCTGAAATCGACGGGGACCGTTCTTTGGCTTCTCGCATCTGTTGCCAGCTTTGCCTTTCTTGGGCCAATTCCCGGTGTGGTCGTCGCTCTTGTGGGC
>JASHWX010000064.1 GCA_030043815.1 Candidatus Rhabdochlamydia sp. | reverse complement strand
CCCCTTTTCCCCGAGTCAAGACGACAGGGAGCGGATGATAATTGTGGGCGCCAAAATGCTCTTCCAATTCGATGAAATCATCCATGAGGGAGTACCGTTGATAAAATGTTTTTGCACAGCTTCAAGGTTTTGCCTTCCCGATCGAGATGGGGATTGAATTCGACGAGCTCAAATGCCTTGAGGTGGGGATCGATGCCGAGCAAGTTCAAGCCTTGCAAGAGCTCTTTGGCCCTAATCCCGTCTGGCTCAGGGCTTCCAAACCCTTGCGCATCGACCGGATCGACCACATCGATGTCTAAACTGACGCCATAACCGATCGTGCCTTTTGAGACATAAGCGATCGCTTCTCGGAGCACCGTTCGAAAACTACGCTTTTTCACCTCTTCCATGAAATAAATGCGTACGTTCAAGCGCTCGAGCAGTTTCGCTTCCCCTTCTTCAAACGAGCGTGTGCCGATCAGACAGACGTGCTGCGGCTTGATGACAGGCGCTGCCCACTCCTTTGCGCCGTACCCCATCAACGCGGCAAGCGGCATCCCATGCCATGCTCCGGACGGCGTCGTTTCCGGCGTATGCGAGTCCATGTGGGCATCGACCCAAATCAACCCAAGGGGCTCCTTGCCAAAATGGCGGCCGACTCCATTCCATGTGCCCACAGCGACACTGTGATCGCCGCCCACAACGATGGGAAAATCGCCCCGCTTCATCGCGTCTGCCACACTGTCTGCGATACGGTGATCGATATCGATGATGAGAGGAAAAGCGTCTTTGAGCGGGATCTCTTTTTCTTTAGATCTCGCCTTGGGATAGAGCATCTCCCAATCGTCGCTCTTTAACCCATCAGGCCCATCTTCACAGGTGCGCACCTTTGCCCCCCATCCCGTCGCAGCGCCGATGTAATGATACCGTCTCATGAACCGGATTCTAGCTCAGCTTCTGTTTTTTCCAAGGAAAAAGAAATCTCATTTCTCAAACGGTAAGCAGCAAAAGACATCCTGAAAAGGATGTGGATTACCTTGAAACTCTCTCAGGAATCCGATGGGAGCTCACTTATCCTGATAACCATCATACGGCTAAAATTTCTCTGAGTTTTTTTTGAACTTGACCGGCATCTTCTTTTGAAAGGGTTCCGATTCGATTCAGTATTAATCGATGATCAAGTGTAAAAAGCTTAAAACGAATGAGAGAAGGAACAGGAAGTCCTGCTTGATCAAGATCTTCAATGAAGATATCAGTAGGCCACCCGCTTTGTAACAATTTGACAGAAGTGATCATTGCCAAGATACTTAAGCCTAGTCTCGCATTAAAATGCCTTGCGGAAGACACTATGAGAGCAGGACGCACTTTAGATGCATTGATATCCGTAAAAGGAAACGGCACTCTTACAACATCGTAGAGCTCATAAGTTTTTGTAGGCTTGTTCATCTTCTTCCGATTCCCATTCATTCAAGGTGGCATTAATAGCATGGAGGTAATCCAAGTCTAAAGGAGAACTTTTTCGAACAACGACAGTACCATCCTCTAATAATTCGTAAACAATTTCATCTCCGCTTTCAAGCTTCAGCTGAGCTCGAATCTCTTTTGGAACTGTTGCCTGATGCTTAGAAGTTAATCTCGATGAATATCGAGGATGTGGTCTTCGATTTCTTTTTTGGGATTTCACTTTCATAACACACCGTTTTTCTAATAGCCTTACTGTAATACAGTATTACTTTTCAAGTCAAGTACAATTTAACATGCTGAAAATGAACTTGTTATGAAAATCCCTTTGTCCGGAAATGGCAATTAGGGCGCTCCAGGCATCGATTTCACCTTCACAAGCGGCAAAGGCTCCTCCGTGTCGCTTCGCTACGCAGCCGAGATCAAATAGCTCTATTAATAATAATATTTTAAATTTGATTTATTATTAATAATTTGTTATCATTTATAATAAATTGGAGTAATTTATGATTCCAGCTGATAATCATTCAGTTAAAACAGGTCCGTGGCAAACAATTTATTGGGAAAAAGGCCCTGCCGCCGCCCAGGAATATTGCCAAAAAAAGTGTGTTGCCATCGATATCATTTTGGATTGTTTGAAATGCAATTCTCAAACAGAGGAACCGATTAAGTACTATGAAAAAAAGCTTGAAAGGTATCAAAAGTTTGGTAGAGGAGAACTTGGAAGATCTCCCTTTAATTATCCCGATTTTAGGCATAGGTTTAATCGATTAGAGGAATTAAATACTTATTTAGTTAATAAGGTTTCTTCACATCGAATGATCGTTGATTCTCTTATATCTCTCGGACAAGATGATCTAAAACATCTTCTTAAAACACATCAAGCAGCCATCAAGAAATGGACAGAGCGAATCACGCAATCAAATGCTGATCCCAAGCCATTTTTGCTTCCTCCCTCAAAAGATCCTTACGAAACGATGAATATTCGATGGGCGCACGAACAAGGCTATCTGGGTGAAGGGACGAGCATCATTGTGGTTGAAGAGGACGCCGACTTCGAGCATCCCGCGATTGCTGATGCCTTTTCTTCTGATAACGTTGAAAAGGTGAAGAAAACGAGACGTCAAATTCGGTTAAGCATTCGAGATCCAAGAGAACATGGGACGCATGTCTGCGGCATTATTGCTGCCAAGAATTTCGGTGCAGCTCCATGTGCGAAAATTAAACTCACTGGATATGAATGCAGAGTCACAGATTTTCCTGATATTCCCATCTATAATTTTTCAGGATATTACCATAGTGAACACATGGATGATTTTAGCGACGGTACAGTCTTGATTAACTTTATCAGCAAACTGATGCAAAGAGACTTCAGGTTGGCGCAACAGCTGATGTTCATGGACAAGGGTCCCAAAAAAACTCAACTCCTTCAAACAATTAGCGAGCAGCGGCAAAGGGAAAAAAATGCGAACACTGTTGTCACCGATAAACTCTTGTTCAATTCGAACGGCAATGATGGGGTAGTCATCTCAGAAAGCCCTAGAAAAACTTTTGATTATGCGTATGTTCTCGAAAATCCTGCTGTTCGCAACTTATGTATCCGCGTTGTGAATATGCAGCAAAATGGGCTTTATCCGTGTGCATCGGCCAATTTGCCAGGCGATCCCCATGCCGATATTACCGTGTGTGCGGTTGGAACTGATGTGCATTCCACTCTTCACGATGGGAAATATGGTCCTTTAACAGGGAGTTCGATGGCGTCTCCTTTTGCCGCCTCTGTCGCCCTTCTCATCAAAGGAAAAATGCCCCATTTGACCAACCAACAAATCCGATCCTGCATCCTCGAAAGCGCGACCCCGATTGCATTAGATGAGCATCATGAGCCCCATTTGATCGAAAATCCCGAGGATTTGAAAAAATATTCCCTCGAGCAGATCGCTCTGTCTCGCCGCTTCTTCGGAAGAGGCTTTTTGAATGCGAAAGGCGCAATCGAAATGGCCAAAGGCTATCGAAAGTAATTTGATCAATTGCGAGATGTCTATTTCTGAACTTCTACTTTTTGTTTGAAGTCGGTTTCATGAATTTTTTGACCTCGGTAACATTTTTTCAAAAAGTTAGCTATCTGCTCTTTTGTGGTTTTCCCATTTGCCGTCTCAACAACGAGTTCTTCAAAAGCTAAAGATTCTTTGTCAGTAAATTGGATGACCACTTCATTTTGTCTCAAAAATGTCAACGCTGTAGCGACACCGGCTCTCTTGTTTCCATCGACGGATGGGTGATTGCAAATAATATGAAACATGTAGGCAGCTGCTTTGTCAAAAATCGTTGGATGTAAATACTCACCAAACATTGTAGCTTTTGGCATCTCAATCGCAGAAGCTAGTAATCCTATATCTCTAATTCCCGCGGCGCCGCCATACCTGTCGATGATTTCAATTTGATCTTCGATAACTTCTTGAAGTGTAATGAAAATCATCGCTTTGACAATCTCTTCATAAGCGCATCGTTCTCTTTCAACACTTCTCTAAAAGTTTTTTTGTGTAAGTCTTCATTTACAGCTTTCACCGATTGAATGAGTATGCCACCATCTGGACCTAGGATGACTTGAAATAAAGCTTTATCTGCATCGAGACCTGCTGCTTCAAGAATGGATTTATCGATAATTAAAGCACGGCTATTTCCGTGGTGTATGAGTGACTTGATCATAGATACTCCTTTGTATATCCATATGTTACAACACCCTTATTTTTTTGTAAGTCTTTTATTATAATTAGTTTAGTAAAAAGAAATTACTTATTTCTTCGCTTTTTTAAGGATCCAATTGGCGCACCTAAGGCTGATAATTAGTCAATATACTCCGATTTTCATAAATGCAATGTGGAAGCTTATATCGCGCGCAGAAAGGTTTTGTGAATTTAGACTCAGCGAGACAAAGCCAAATCGAAGCTCCCGCGTTCCGAACGACGAGCCCTGCCCCAAGTGGGCAGGGTGAGGAGGCTGCGGAAACACGAGAAGGCCCGGGGGGCCTTCGCAGTGCGGAGCAGGTGAGCACAAGCGAACCGGCCCGAAGGGATCGATTTGGCTCGTAGCAAGTCCAAATTCACATAACCTGACAGAGCGCGGTATAGTTTGATGACTCTTATTTTCGTACTATTAACCCGGGCGGTAAAAAGGTGACAAGATGCGCTAGCGAGGCAAAGCCAGATCAAAGCATGAACCTATCCTAATAAAGTCTACCGATGAGCTTTCCGACAATTTTCGCTTCAAATCCTCCGGTTGGCTTTGACCCATATTTTTTAATATGGGTCAAAGCCAACCGGAGGATTTCAAGCTGAAAAGTGCGAAAAG
>JASHWX010000063.1 GCA_030043815.1 Candidatus Rhabdochlamydia sp. | reverse complement strand
GCTGAGGAAATCCTATTGCAGATGCTGTCATTTGAAGCGGCAGGGACTGCAGGAACATTGGGTGTTGCTACAGGGGTAGAATTTTGGGTTTCTAGTGTAATTGGCATGATTTCAAATCTCCTTAATTTTTTTTGAGATAATACAATGCATTATATTTGATTCTACTTAATGCTGCCAACGAAATTAATTTTTATTAATTTAAATTAAATTTCTAATTACAGGCTCTTAAGGTGAATTGTCGGTTACAAAAGGAACGATCGGATCGAGTGCTTTTATACTTGGGCTTGGAAGCGTGGAAAGCGATGATGACAATGGAGAGCGCGGAGGCGTGCAGATTTGGATCAATTCGCCCGTGATCACCACGGGAGAAGGTTTTCGCCCTAGGAGGCCGTGGAGAAGCCCTGAGCTTAAGAGCTGGTCGAGCTCGCTCGGCAGGCTTGGAGACCGCCTGATCAGTTCGATGACAACTTTGCCATAAGGGTCGACTGCGAAATAGAGCGCTTGGGGGGAAAGAGGCTGTTTCTTCATTTTGCATCCGATAATAAAATCTCGGATGCGA
This sequence comes from Candidatus Rhabdochlamydia sp., assembly GCA_030043815.1. Lineage (GTDB taxonomy): Bacteria > Chlamydiota > Chlamydiia > Chlamydiales > Rhabdochlamydiaceae > CAJCIW01. The sequence goes on along the minus strand of JASHWX010000063.1, from coordinate 2,273 downwards.
TGTAAACGCGTATCGCAAGCGTCGAGCTGTTCATTTGTCAAAGCCCGCTTTTTAGGATTATCGTGCAGATGATTGAATATACCATTGATCATGTGAGGGGACACAGGTGTCTCAACAGAAACCAAGCATTTGCCGTCGTCAAATCCATCATTTTTCATGGGCAAATGTTCAGCTGTTTGGTCGAAGGCCATGATTTTCTCTTTGTGCAGTTTGTGGATAATTGTTGAGATATTCCATTTTTTGACGATCTCGGCCAGGTGGCTGATTTCAGATTCTGATAATAATTCTAAAGTTCGAATGTCTTTATCGAGGAATGGGAGATCGAGCGCAGAAACCGTTTGCTCGATTTTATCTTTGTTAACCACGGGGTCGATGCGCCGGGGCATGCAATCTTCGACGTCGAATAACGTGGAGCCGGTATACCCGTCTTTTTTTCCGTCGCGAAGTCCGATCGCAAGGGCAAGGATGGTCATTAAGGTATATTCAAAAAGAGAGGAAGGAGTTTCTTGGGATGAAAGATACGGCTGGACGATACCGACTACAGCGCATGCGGTTTTTTCAGATGAGGGGAGGCTATCCTCGCTCTTTGCAGATCGGGTCCCTGCGTCTTCACTATCAGATGAAGAGATTTTTGTTTGGGTTTCAGGATCTGGTTCAAAAATCGGTTCTTCGTCTGTTTCAAAAGAAACGGCGCTGGCAGAAGACTCTCTACTTTTCTCCTTGGAATGGGGATTAGCGGGATCGAGGAAGATTTTTTCATTTCCGCTCCAAAGTTCCTCAATTGTTTCTTTGGGATTTTTATCAAATTGAAAGGGGGGATTTTGAATGGCGCATAACATGCCAGGAACAACATGCTTTTCTAATCCCAAATAATAAGCAAATCGGCGTACTAGCGTTTCCATGACAGCACGCTTATGGCCAATTTTAAAAACAGCGATGTTCTGCTGGTTTTTCTGAATGAAGTAGACTCCGGTATTTTCTGAAGGGACAATGCGCAGGTTGTCGTCGACATCGCGAAGAAATTGAGTCATTGATCGAACAGCTTCTTTATCAGATGACTTTACTCCTAATAGCCGGAGATGTTCATTCAGCAGTTTTTCATTAGGATTGGGCTGTTTTAATAGCTCGATAGCGCTCGCATAAACAGTGCCGATGACTTGATAAGTCTTATTTTCAGGGTTTTCGGCAAAAGCTCGAAGATCTGAAACTTTTTTGGTATTTAAATAAATAGCCATATTGTTGTCCTTTTGACAAATTATTATACTACAAAATGCAAATATTAAAAATAACTATAGTTTTTTTGAATTTATTGCTATTGCAGCTAGGTGGGCAGTGGTCCAAGCATTTTGGAAGTTGAATCCTCCAGTCACCCCATCGACGTTGAGGATTTCGCCAGTGAAAAAAAGATTTAACGCGATCCGGCTCTCCATGGTCCTAAAATCGATCTCTTTAAGATCAACCCCTCCGCAGGTGACAAATTCTTGCTTGTAGGTCGTTTTACCCTCGATGGCAAACTCGGAGCGCGTCAATCGGCCCAAGGATTTATTTGGCACATGGCCGAGCGGCACATGCGCAGGAATCCCTGCAAGGGCAATGAGCCGTTTCCACAAGTTCATCGGCAAGTTAACAGGCTTCTGCCGTTTCAGTGAAAGAGGGTCATCTCTCGTCCAATGCACTGTCAAGGTGGTGCGGTAATCGCAGGCGTGTAAGTAGCGGGCAGCCCATGCCGAAAGTTTGAGGGCCGCAGGCCCGCTAAATCCCCAATGTGTGAGGAGAAGATCGCCGCGCTGCTTAAACTCTCCGACTGATAACTCGACATCTTCAGCGACAATCCCAGCAAGGTCGAGAAGAGGAGAGGTGGGAACATTGAAGGTAAAAAGCGATGGGACGGGAGGCACAATGGCATGCCCCAGCGATGCAGCAAGGGCATGCCCTTTGGGATGGCTGCCTGTGGCCAAAATGAGATAATCGCAATCGAGACGATCGCCTTTTTCGAGATGGACAGTGAAGCCTTCCCCCTTTTTTTCCAATTTGCTCACTCCATGCTCTACGCGGATGTCGGCATGTTTCGCCGCGTTCAAGAGGCAAGAAATGATGGTTCCGATCGGTCCGTTGTTGGGAACATCCGGCCATCTTCCTCTCGTTTCAATCCAACGCCCCTTTCTTCAAACCAAGCAATGGTATCTTTAGGCTGAAAGCGGTGGAAAGGGCCGAGGAGCTCGCGCTCGCCGCGCGGGTAATGGCCTGCGAGCTTTTTAGGGTCGAACTGTGCA
>JASHWX010000062.1 GCA_030043815.1 Candidatus Rhabdochlamydia sp. | reverse complement strand
CATTTCTTCCCTGGGCCGCTCACCGTCGTGCTCAAACGGCGAGAAGGTGTGCCGTCGATTGTTTCGGCAGGATCGGATACCATTGCCCTGCGCATGCCCTCCCATCCGATCGCAAGAGAGATCATCTCCTATCTCCAGGAACCCATCGTTGCGCCTTCCGCCAACCTTTCTGGCCGTCCCAGCGCAACCCATTTTGATCATGTGCTTGAGGATTTCGATGGTAAAATTGCCGCCGTTGTTATGGGAGGCAGCGCTGACATCGGCATTGAATCGACAGTGATCGGGTTGATCGATCGGCCAATCCTCTTTAGACCGGGGGCTATTAGAAAAGAACAGATCGAAGAAGTGATAGGAATGCCCCTGGCAAGTCCTCAAGCAGGGCCTCTGTTATCTCCAGGCATGAAATACCGGCATTATGCTCCGCACACGCCGATTAAAGTGTTTACGTCTTTAGAGAATCTGCACATGCATCTTGAGATATGCAACGGTCTCAAAATGCTTCTATCTCGCACCCCTGTGCAAAAGGAGGGGCTTGATCATTTTCCTCTCACTGCTCAAGGGCTCTATGCCGCTTTAAGGTTGGCAGATCGCAAGCAATATGCGGAAATTCTCATTCTATGCGACGCTTCTATCGATCCAGCTCTCATGAACCGGATCCTTCGCGCTGCTGGATTATATACCCAAGATGATTCGAAAATTGGCCGATAGACCGTGCCAAAGCCCCGGGATTGAGATTGTCGAAGAGGGGGCATGTATTTCTGCAATACATGCCCCCTCTTCGACAACTCAATCGCGGGAGCTTTCGCAGCGGTCTAGCGGTCAATTTTCGAATCATCTTGGGTATAATCCTTTCTTTTTCTAAACTGACAAGCATGAAAGCGATTGTGCTCGATGCTTTTGGGGATGCCAGCCATTTTAGACTTGCGGATGTGCCTCAACCTCAGCCTAAAAAAGGAGAGGTGAGGATCAAAGTCGAAGCGTCGGGCTTTAATCCAGTCGACTGCAAAATCCGGCAGGGAGGGTATGGCGGAAACGCACCGGTCATTCTCGGAGCAGACTGCAGCGGTGTGATCGATGCTCTAGGAAAAGAGGCGCAAGGATTTTCTGTAGGCGATGAAGTGTATGCGATGCCATTTGGGCCAAGTTCCAATGGCTCTTATGCTGAATTCCTTTGCCTGCCCGTATCAGTCGTCGCAAAAAAACCGTCCAATCTCTCTTTCGAGCAGGCGGCAGCCGTCCCACTTGCTGCCATGACCGCGTATCGGGCGATGCTCTCTTCCCATGCCATCAAAAGAGGGGATACTCTCTTTATCGCAGGCGCCGGCGGGGGAGTCGGTTCATTCGGCGTTCAATTCGCAAAGCACCATCTTGTGAAAGACATTTTCACTGTTGCAGGAAGCGAAGAGAGCGCTAAGTTCATGCACTGCGAGCTCGGCCTGAAAAAAGAGCATATTCTCATCTATAAAGGCCTTTCGCTGCAGCAGTTGGAAGAAAAACTGATGGCGATGAACGGCGGGAATCGATTTGACGCGACGATGGATTTCATCGGGAAAGATATGAAACGCCTCTGTATTAATCTCACCCATTATTCCGGGCATTGTTCTTCAGTGCTTCCCGAAAGTCATGATTTCAATCTCCCTGCGTGGGAAAGAGGCGTCAGCCCCTGTTTTAAAAAGAACTTGTCTGTGCACTTTGTCTTTGTCGGAGCCGAGGCTTTTTCCGGTCCTCCTGCTTCATGGGCTATTTACTCCCATCATCTCACCCATATTTCCCAGTTGATCGAAAGCGGCGCCATCCGCCTTCCGCCTGTCAAAACGATTGGCGCGATGAGTGTTGAAACTGTAAGGGAAGCCCATCGCCTGATGGAAGAGGGCAGAGTGAAAGGCAAACTCGTCATGCGCATCTAATGAAATCATCAACGCAAAGGGAAAATAGAATTTTTTTGCGCCTCAGCGTCTTTGCGTCTTTGCGTTTTTCTCTTCTAGAAAGAAAACTTGAGCTCGGCTTCGCCGTCATTTGAAATCATCAACGCAAAGACGCTAAGTCGCTAAGACGCAAAGAGGAAATTTTAGCGTCTTTGCGTTTTCTCTTCTAAAATGAGAACTTGAGCTCGGCTTCGCCGGCGTTTTCGATGAAATGCGCTCCGTATTCTCCATGGTAGAGGAGGCTGATGGAAAGCCCGATCTTGGGAGCGACGCCGGTGATCTTGAATTGCGGGACGATGAGGTTGTTTTCTGGGTCTAGGCCCTCGACGGTGAATTCGCATGAACCTTCGCGAAAGCGGGCCTTGGTCTTTTTCCCGAGGAAGCGGAATTCTCTGACAAAGCTTGCAGAGAGGTCGGTGATGATGTTGACGTATTCAAAGCAGACGGTATATCCGATCCCAATACCTGCTTCGGGTCGAAGGTAGTCGTAATTTTTCGAGGAGACTTTGAGATCGAGGCTCTTGGCTCCGTTCTCGTCGTAGGCGTTTTGCGTGATGTACAAGTAATCGACATCGATAAAGGGGTAGAGATGGACAGTTCCGATGTCGCTCGTGCTGAACTTAAAGTCGTAGCCGACCCCGAGGTGGCCGAGGTATTGATTCGACTCTTGAGAGTGGTGGGCAGTGCGGTCGAATAAAGGGATCCTGCGCTTCGCGGTAATCGTGCTGAAAAGATAAGATGCGAGCGCGTCGATAAAGAAATGATCGCCGGTCCAGATGGCGCCAAACGACCCTGAATAAGTTTTAAAGTCGCCGTGGGCTTTGCCATCGACGATGCTTAAGGAGCTGTCGGCAAAGGAAAAGCCGCCTGTGACCATCCAGTGTTTCATAAAGAGATAATCCGCAGCGGCAGTAAATCCGGTGAAGTTCTCTTTATACCCGTGATGCTCTGAATTCCCATCGCCGCTTTGATGAACCCGTTCAACAAATGGGGTGAACCAAAGGCCGATCTGTTTGTCCGTAGGGCATGCTTCTACTCTTTGTTCAAAGAGATGGACCGAATAAGTCTGGCGGACCCGCTGTGCGACATTGGTCTCGGCAAAGGCGATATCGTTAAAGGCTGCAGGCTGAAATTGCTCAAATGAGTGCTGCCATTCAGAGGGGGTTTGGGCATAAAGGACAGTCGCAATATCGACGAGATCGGGAGTAAATTTGTCGATTAAGCGGTTAAAGCATTTAGCGGCCTCGCCTGCATTTCCCTTGGCGTAAAAATCGTTTACGGAAACATAGGCGAGGGTGATGGCTTGAGGATCGTACTCAAGGGCAAAATTGTATCGAGGCAGAAGATTGATCAAGTTAAACTCGCCATTGTAGGTGATCGGTTCATTCGAAGTGACAATGGTGTATTTTTCTTGCGGGATGGTATAGAGTGAATAGGCGAGGGTCAGGTCTGCGCCCGGATTGACCGTCACACTTCCGTTTGAAACGATCAAATCGGAAGCGTTTTCGTCGAACTCGAGCATGTAATTGGATCCCTTGTCAAAACTGACGCTGGCGACATTCAACGTGCCGATCGAATTGCCAGGGGCGACGACTCCATCGAGGTTGACATTGCCCACATAGCCGATGCCTGTCAAGACAGCATCAGGTGCGATATTGAGTTTTGCTTCTGGTGGGAAAAAGCTATCTTTATCGAGTTTGACAATGCCCCCTTTGACCTCGATCGTACCCGCAAAGGAATTATCTCCGCTCAAGGTCAATATCCCATTATCTTCCTTAATGATCTTGCCGGAGCCGCTGAGCTTTCCATCAAATGTCGAGGGATTGTCGGTTCCGAAGATCAATGTCTTTCCTTGATCGACGTGAAGAAGGCAGTTCTCCGCGCCCATCAAATCCGTGATCCTGAGGTCGCATCCCACGATAAGGGTTCCATCCGGTTGGATTTTGACGGGCCCTTCAATGCTGCCTTTCACTTCGAGGGTACCCTCTACCAACGTTTCACCTTGATAGGTGTTTTTTTCGATGAAGACGGCTTTTCCTCCTTTTCGAATGGTGATCCCGCCCGGGCCGCTGAGAGGCGTATCGATGGTGATTGTGTGACCGTTAGGGTCCAAAATCCCACCGGCGTTAAGAACGATCTCGTTGTTAAGATTGATATCCGCTTTAGCTTGAAGAACAGCGTCTTCGCCTGCAAAGTTCACACGGGCAGAACCCAGTGATCGGTTATTGTGAATGGCAAGGGCTCCTTTTTGCAATTTGACCTCGCCGCTGATCGAATTGGCAGAGACGAGTTCCACGGTGCCCGCAGGACTGACAGGGTCTCCAATCTGAAGCTCAATGCCGGGCGAGCTGCTGCGGGCGATCCCGGTGGGCGCGCCTTCAAAAGTCGGAGGGCTGTCATCGGCGATGGGATTGTAAAAAATGATAATCTGGCCGCTCGGATCGAGAACTACCTGCGAATGAGAAACAAAAAACGCATCATCGCCCGCATGCCATCCTTCTATCGCGCCTTTGCCGCCTTTTGTAAAATTGCTTCCTACGTAACCCGTATTGACCGCACCCTGGATCTTCAAAGAACCGCCGTCGCTCACATAAAAAGCTCCTCCGAATCCTGCTCCTCCTCCGCCGCTGCCGCCGCCGGATGTATTTATGCTGCCATTTCCTCCTTTAGCTGACGCATGCAGAACGGTCAGATTGGAGACGGTGACCTCTGCGCGATCGACAAAAAGAGCTGCGCCAGCGCCCAAGCCTCCGCCGCTTCCCGCTCCGCCCTGTGCGCCTGCGGCGACGACATTTGTGATCGTCAAGTCTGCGATGTGGATTTTTCCTTGGGAAGCGAGAAATGCGCGGTGATCGTTTCCATCGATTACGATTTGATTTCCTCCTGCATTGGCCCCGCTCAATGCCATATCATTGGCAGGCGAGAGCTTTAGCGGGGGTAAATCTGCATTGAGCATGATCGTGTTGGCAGGCCCTAAGTTGAATTGGACTTGATAAGAATCGAGAGATGAATTGCGGTTGATGAAGTTGAGAGCTCCGCGTAAATCCCCTTCATGGGCCGTTTCGTTGAACTTGCCTGAAGTATTGACATTGGAATCGCCGGGGATATTGACTGTGAGGGTTGTAGCAAAAATGGAGGGAGCGCTGAAACACACTAAAGCCGAAAAAGCAACAGTATAAAAGTTTAATCTGTGCATACTTGAATATATATCACAAAAATCTTTTTTTTCACAGAAAGAAGAAATTAATGATTAGTCAAGGACGAAAGTCCAGAAGAGGAGAGAGTGAGATAGTATTCCTGCTGCAGCGGCTCTCCTTGGGCGTCAGCGAGAGGAAAATAATTGGATTGAAGGGTCGCGCTTTTGATCCATGGCGATGTGGACTCTCTGCAGAAAAAGGATTCCCAGTACTTGAAGATCAAAGAATCCCAAGGGGATGACAATGACGCAAGGGAGTGCGCCTCTACGGGGTAATCGGCATATTTTTCTGCATTGCGGAAACCTGAATAGAGCACATCAAGCCTGTATTTGGTCGGAATGCCAAGTGCGTTCAAGAAGGGATGGAATCGGAAAATTTTCGCGCGGACAGCGCAAAGTTCTCCGGATAGAAAAAAATGCTGCAGCTCTTTCCCATCGATCGTCTCTAAAATGACTTCATAGTAGGGGATCGTGGACCTCTGCCATTTGGATTTGGGCGTTTTCCATGTCACCTCGTTGAAGGTTTGATTCCCGGTGAGACGAATCTTCAAGATCGGTTTTTCCCCGGTGAGGTTGTCGATGGCATTTAAGCTTAGCGCGATGATCCCTAAACCAAAAAAGCCTATCGGAAAAAGCGCTTCTTTCCATGAATATTTAGGGACTTTGACCTGCCTCGTGAAGGAATAGCTTACCGCCGCTGTCGACACAATGGCCAAAATGGCTTTTGCCATGCTGTCTTCTTTCAAAGAGGACATGACATTGCCCATCAGCGGCAAGCATAAGCATAAATAAAAGATGAAGCCAAAGAGCGAAACTGCTCCCCTTTTGCCCGTCAAAAGCAATAGCAAAGAGCGCAGCGACATCAACAGGGCGACCACTGTAAATATGAAAAAAAACATCAGTCAACGTGTGCTAATTTTAACCCAATGATCCCGACAATGATCAAAAAAATCGAGATCAATCGGATGATGTGGTAGGAATCCCCGAAAAAAATGATGCCGCAAACGACAGTTCCCGCAGCGCCGATGCCTGCCCACACAGCGTAAGCCGTCCCAATGGGGATGCTCTTCATGGCCTGGGACACGGAAAAAAAGCTCAGGACGATGAAAATGACCGTGATGATGCTTGGAATGACCTTAGAAAATCCTTGACTGAACTTCAATGCAATGGTGAAGCAGATCTCAAAGAACCCGGCGAGCAAAAGGAAAATCCAAGCAAGGGACATAGGTGGACCCCGTAAAAAAATTTCACAATATCACATTAATGTCTTTTAAAGTACTGGATTTCTCTTTCGTGCTTGACAGCCTCTGTACGCGTATTGAAGGTGCCCAAATTTCTGCGCTTACCTGTTTTGGGGTTGATGCTGCGCGAATAAAGGCGGTATTTTCCTGAAGGGAGCTTGCGGATCATCGATTTGCCTCATAGGGTTTTTTTTCCCTCTGATTAGCAAATCGATGTTTTTTTTACTGCAAAATTCGGAGCTCTGTGTGAATCACGTCGCGCACCTTGCGTTTTTCAAATGCTTTAGCAAAGGCGAGCTCCAGTCGACGGATGGGGCTTAAATCGCTTGGATCAGAGGTGGACTCCCAAGTCTCTTGATGAGCGCGATGCATGATGCCAAGCCTGCGTTTAAGATAAGGCATCTGGGTTTCCAAATCGTCGCTCAAGGACATGGCAAAATAGGGCGCTTCTTTTTGAAGCGCTTCTCGAATGGTTTTTCGGATTTCGGCGATTTGTTCAAAGGAGTTCCATCTTTCACAGCGTTTGAAGCGATACCCGTTGAAGCGGGGCCCTTCTGTGAAAATGGTATTTTTAAATCCGCCGAGATCGGACGCGATGACAGGAACTCCGTCGCAGTGCATTTCCCCTTGGACGAGACCGCAAGGCTCGAACTTGGACGGGAATACGGCGAGAGTTGCAGCTTTGCGCATCGATCCTCCGAATACCCCTTGATAGCGATACTGCCCGTTTTCTTTTGTATCTATTAAGATGAGCACGCCTTTTCGGCCTTTGGTTTCGGCTTGCATTCTGGCGATGACCGCTTCTGCCCCTTCATCAGGTACGGTGCCGATGCAGATGAATTGAGCGCCCCCTTTGAGGACCTCGTCCATGATCTCCGGCAAGTGCTCGATCCCCTTTTGGGTAGAGTCAAAGCGGCCGAAGTTTAAGACGATGGGTTTATTGGGATCGATATCAGCAAGTTGATTCTGTTTTAAGTATTCGCAAAATTCCTTTCGGATCTCTTTGAGAGTGTTTGAAAATTCAAGTAATTCTGCGTCAGATGGATTCTCAAAAGATTTGAGTTTCAATCGCAAGCCTTTAGGAATCTTGCCATTGGTAATGCCGAACAATTTGCCCTTAGACGCGGCGAGTCGAAGAGACCGTTCCATTCCTCTGCCGAACTGCGGGGTTTGTGATTCAATGCCAAATTGAAGCGATACAGTTGTGACGGCATCGGCATACCAGAGCGCCTCAGTAAAGGAGTTCGTATTTTTTTTCGGCAACCCAATTTCTGCCATCATTTCTTTGCAGCGATCGTCAGTGTAATCGTAAGTATCATTATTGTTATGGAATGTAAAAACAGTAGCAGGCGTTTTCCCTTGCCTAAATTCATCGGTATATCGGGAAGCGATCAGTTTGGGAACGAGCCCGACTTGAGAATCGTGGCACTGGACGAGATGCACAGGGTTCTCTTTTTTACTTAAAGCGACACACAAGTCGGCGGCAGCGCTTTGGAAAACTGCCCAGCGCCGCATACGGTGATGGTAGTCGCCGCCTTCATAAAAGTTTCCCGCTGATCCATCCTTCTTTTCGGGAATTGTTAAAAGATCGGGGATATCGATTAAGTAGCATCGAAGCCCATTGACTTTCACTTTGTAAACGCGAATGGTCATGCCGCAGGTGTTGATTCGATAATCGGCTTTTTCTTTACACTCTTTAAGAACATCCTCAGGGATTGG
>JASHWX010000061.1 GCA_030043815.1 Candidatus Rhabdochlamydia sp. | reverse complement strand
TTCCTGTTCCTTCTCTCATTCGTTTTAAGCTTTTTACACTTGATCATCGATTAATACTGAATCGAATCGGAACCCTTTCAAAAGAAGATGCCGGTCAAGTTCAAAAAAAACTCAGAGAAATTTTAGCCGTATGATGGTTATCAGGATAAGTGAGCTCCCATCGGATTCCTGAGGAAGTTTCAATGTAATCCACATTTGATGTCTTTTGCTGCTTATACCCCACTCGCTCAAAAAGTTGGAATTTGGACCTGCGCGAAAGCTCCTGGGGTTAAACGATCGTAAAGCGCGCTGTATTAACTCAATACAGCTAGCTTTACGATCGTTCAACCGCAGGATTTTGGCGCGGTCGAAATCCAACTTTTTGAGCGAGTGGGGTATTAAGGAGGATGCAATGATCGAAAAAGCAGAGATGCCATATGGAACTTGGCCGTCGCCCATTTCAGCCGAACTCGTGAGCCAGACGACAAAAGCCTTTGGGGCTGTCGTGATTGATCGAGGCATCGTTTATTGGGAAGAGATGCGGCCGATCGAACAAGGCAGGACGCTCGTTGTCTCCGAAAAAAAAGGGGACGTCACGCCGCCGGGGTACAGCGTCAGGACGCGCGTTCACGAATATGGGGGAAAATCGTTCACCGTCCATGATGGCGCGATTTATTTTGTCAACGATAAGGACCAGCGCATTTATGTCCAACAGGGCGCCTCTGTCAGGCCGCTGACCAAGGAAGGCGTGCGCTTTGCGGACCTCTGTTATACTCCCCATGGACTTGCTGCAGTCGCCGAGAAGCACAACGGCGCGAATGTGGATAATTTTTTAGCGCTGATCGACCTAGATACAGGAGAATGCAGCGTCCTCGCGTCGGGCTTTGATTTTTACTCATCTCCGACTCCCTCGTCTGACGGATCGAAGCTCGCTTGGCTTCAATGGAACTTGCCCAACATGCCCTGGGATGGGACCGAGCTTTGGGCTGCCGGCATCAACGCGTCGGGGTTAGAGGCTGCACACCGCATTGCCGGCGGTAAGGAAGAATCGATCTTTCAGCCCCAGTGGGGCCCTGACGGGGCCCTCTATTACGTTTCAGACAAAAATGGGTGGTGGAATCTTTACTGCGGCAATGACAGCATTTATCCTCTCGAGGCGGAATTCGGCCTTCCCCAATGGGTCTTTGGAAGATCGACCTATAGCTTTGCCGGCAATCAAATCCTGTGCACTTACTGTAGAAACGGGATCTGGACGCTCGCCCTTCTCGATCCCAAGGCCGAGCAATTGAAGGCATTGCCCATTCAAGGCACTTTCTTCACGCAACTGCGATCAGAGGGACAGACTGCTGCGTTTATGAAAGGCTCTGCACAGTCAATGTCCGAACTCGTTAAACTCGATCTCAAGACGCACCAGGAAAAAATCCTTGCCTCTAACATAAAATTTAATCTCCACAAAGAGTATTTCAGCATCGGCCAGCCCATTTCTTTTCCTAGCAAAGGCGGACGCGCCGCACACGGGTTTTATTATCCCCCAGCAAATAAAGATTATCAAGGCCTCAAAGGCACGCTTCCTCCCTTGATTGTCAAAGTGCATGGCGGCCCCACTTCCAATGTGACATCGGTATTTGATCCCCGCATCCAGTTCTGGACGAGCCGCGGCTTTGCCGTATTGGATGTCAACTATGGAGGCAGCACGGGATACGGCAGGGCCTATCGCGAGCTGTTGACAAAGGCCTGGGGAATTGTCGACGTCGATGATTGCGAAGAGGGCGCCCGCTACCTCATTTCAAAGGGCCTAGCCGATCCAAAGAGAATTGCCATCACCGGCGGAAGCGCAGGCGGGTACACCGTGCTCGCATGCTTGACCCATGGGAATGTATTCACTGTCGGCGCAAGTTACTTTGGAATTTGCGACCTCACCATCTTTTTCAATGAGACCCATAAATTCGAAGCGCGGTATCTCGACAAATTGATCGGCCCGCTGCCCGATTGCCAAGGATTGTACAAAGAGCGCTCCCCGCTCACAAAAATTGATCGCATTCAAGCCCCAGTCATCTTCTTCCAAGGGCTCGAAGACAAGATCGTGCCGCCCGATCAATCGGAGATCATGTACGATGCCCTCAAGAAAAGGGGCATCCCCACGAAATTGATCATGTACGAGGGGGAAGGGCATGGCTTTCGCAAAGCAGAGAACATCATCAACTCTCTGAACGAAGAGCTCGCCTTTTATCTGAAGGCTTTTAACAGAAATTCACCCACGGTAGATAGAAACAAACAATGAAATAAATTTTTCTCATTTCCAAAAAAAACAGATCAGTAATAAGATTCTTCATCACAGATTTGAAGTTTGTAGATGGAGAAATTTTTATGAAAAAAATAGGAATATTAGCTGTTTTTCTTTCCGTTTTTTCTTCTGTGTTTGCAAAAGACTGTTATTGTGGGACTGTACAAGGCGATCCTCATTTTGCTAGGGCAGTATTTTTATTGGATTCGTCAATTCGTCATGTGGTTTTTCATCTTGAATGTGGATTTCACTTTCCAAGAGTCGCAAGTGAATATTATCCTCCGATAGCATCAAGGTTGGGTCATGATGATCATTATCTTTATGATGGTGTAATCCTTTGGGATCCTATTAAATATTGTTATTTGAACAAAGATAAAATAGTCAAAGAGAAGGATAGTTATTCGATATTTTCATTTGATAACATCAGAATTCCAATCAGGATTGGAAGACATGTACGATGGTATGATCATCCAAATAGAGATGAAAAGAACCTCTTTATATTTCAAGAAAACTATGGAGTTCTTGCTCAAGCTTTCCGTTTATTGAGAGATGATATCATGCTAAATTATCAAACAAGTGAACAATTTCTTAGAGAGAGAATACAGGACCTTGCCAATAAAATCCCTGTATATGAGAGGGTTGTAATAACTGATAGACTTATAAGCAAAGATAAATTGTTAGAAAGAAAACAACGATTACAATTTTCCTTCAATGAAGATATTCATTTCCTTGATCAAAAAGAGGCTGAAGCTTATGCAGAATGTGCTACTTCTCTGGAATTATGCATCTTGAAACACAAAAACCCTCTGGCCCATTTTAATCGAGGGCTTTTCTATTATTTAGAAGGCCATGACATTGAAGCGTTGGATCAGATTGATGCAGCATTACAAAAACTAAAAGATGAAGACCTTGAAAATCTTCAAGAAAGCGCCCTTTTACTCAAAGGGCAAACAGAATTAGAAGCAGGCCTGTACGCAGATGCAGTTTTGACTTTAACAGAATTAGTCAGGAAAAATCCTCAAAATAAAGAAGCTTATTTTGAGAGAGCGATTGCTTATTTTGAAACAGGAGAATTTGATCTTGCTCTTTCTGATTACCTTAAATCTGAAGTAAAGAATACTGAAGATAAAAGTGCTTTTTTTTCTATCGATTATGCTTCTGGACTTGTTGATGGAATTAAAAAAGGATTACAAGATGAATTAGGTGATACACTGCCGGCATGGGCCCCAATGATGGGGTTTGGGCTTTGGACAACATTATCTAATGTTCCTATCCCATCAGTGAAATTCGTAACCGCCTCTCTTTCATGCGTTGCTGCAGCGGGAATTTATCTAGTGGCAGATCAAATGGTATCTGAATTAAAAGAACTCGTTACTAACTGGGATGAACTCTCTCAGCATGAAAGAGGAGAGCTTACCGGATACTTGATTGGAAAATATGGGACAAATGTTTTTGCAAGTGCAGGTTCAGTAAAACTCATCGTGGCTACTCGCAATCTCACAAGAGCAAATCATTTACTGACTTTTGAGTTGGCACAGCTAGATCAAGCTAATTTGACATATCTTAAAACAAAATACAAAAAAATAGAGAAATTTAATAAAGACCAAGCCCACATTCAAAAAACGTTTGGGCGATCTTCTCATCCCGAACAAAAAATTCGAGAAACACTCGAAACCATGGGGTATCGCGTTTGTAAAAGACCTGAGGGAATACCTGAGAATTGCCTAACACGGTTTTCTGAGAAAGGATGTGGATTGATCTACCAGGATCCAGTGAAACCTACTTACAATTACGATAGGTTGATGCCGGGAAAACCTCATAGTCCAAATCCCAAGCAACAACAGCCTTATATTACACAAGTGAGAAATGGACATTTTTTAAATGCGAAAGGAGAAAAGGTGCTTAGAGAGTCACCTGAAGCGCATATTTCTCCAGATGAATTTGTTTTCCGATCCTGGAATTATAAACCCGAGTAATTCGATGTTTCCTAAAAAAAGATGGCTTGAAGAAATCATAAGTTGTTTAAAAGAAATAGCTAGTGCTGAATTTCAAGAAAAAGGATGGGTTAAAGGAGAGATTCATGACTACTGCCGTTTTGCAGGAACCATTTGTTGTTTGTATGAAGATTTCCACTTTGAATATTTCATAGAGCAATACGCTGAGAAGTTTGGTCTTTCTGCACAACAGATTAGAAAATTAGATCAACTTCGCAATGCTCTCAATGCTTATATTGATAAACATGGATGCTATGAGGAACCAAATCTTATTGTGAAAGATCCTGAATGGATTAAAATCCGTATGCTTGCAAAAGAATGTATAGAAGCACTTGGCATCCAGAAATATCTCGATCCGTCAAAAAAAATACCCAAAGAAGCACTTCTCCATTTAATTTCTAACTTTGAATCTACGAAATTGCAAGAGAGAATTTGGATTAAAGAGAGAAACCCAGGTAAAAATCCTTTTCGTGAATGGAT
Organism: Candidatus Rhabdochlamydia sp.; assembly: GCA_030043815.1. Lineage (GTDB taxonomy): Bacteria > Chlamydiota > Chlamydiia > Chlamydiales > Rhabdochlamydiaceae > CAJCIW01. The sequence goes on along the minus strand of JASHWX010000061.1, from coordinate 919 downwards.
GGAAAAATTTTTCAATTCATACGCTTATAAGACTCAAGAAATCATTACTCATTTTAGAGATTATGAAATTACTGAAGAACAGCAACGCTATCTTGTCAGGTTATACGATACGTTGAAGCCTTATTGGGAAAAAATGAAAGGTGAAGAAGATCTTCGTAAAGTGCTCGAAGATCCTGAATGGCATTACATTCAATCTCTTTCTCGAGAGGTGTCGAACGCTTTCAAAGAACCAAAAAATTGACCTTTCTCAATATTGTCTCTGATCTGTATGATTTTCTTTTTCAAAATGAAAAAGGAGCTTTTTACTCATGGACGCAGAATTAAAAAAACAACTTAGCAAAGTTGCGAACACGATCCGGGAGCTTTCGATGGAAGCCGTGCAGAAAGCCAATTCCGGGCATCCTGGATTGCCGATGGGATGCGCTGAGTTTGGGGCCTTTTTATACGGCGTTCTTCTCCGTCACAATCCGAAAAACCCCAAATGGCTCAACCGCGACCGTTTTGTCTTGTCAGCAGGCCATGGCTCAATGCTCCTCTATTCGCTGCTTCATCTCGCAGGCTTTGGCCTCTCGATGGACGAGATCAAGCGTTTCCGACAGCTCCATTCGAAGACACCAGGCCATCCCGAATATCATGTCACCGTAGGCGCTGAAGCGACCACGGGTCCTTTAGGGCAGGGAGTAGGCAATGCGGTCGGGCAGGCGCTCGGTCTTAAATTGCTCGGAGCGCGGTTCAATTCGGAAGATTTTACCCTGTTCAATAACAAAGTCTATTGTTTGGCGGGCGACGGCTGCATCATGGAAGGCGTTTCTTCAGAAGCCTCATCGCTCGCAGGCCATTTGGGTCTGGACAACTTAGTCTTGATCTACGACGCCAATAAAGTGACCCTCGACGGTTTTCTCGCCGAGTCGTGTTCGGA
>JASHWX010000060.1 GCA_030043815.1 Candidatus Rhabdochlamydia sp. | reverse complement strand
AGTCTTTCCGTTGAGGGAACTATGAGGACGTCGTTTATTGTACTCTTCTCTCCATGCTTCCACAAGCCTCTTTGCTTCTTGCAGATTCACGAAAATGCTTTCATTCAGGCATTCATCACGGAGCTTCCCATTGAAGCTCTCTATGTATCCGTTCTGGTAGGGCTTGCCGGGTTGAATATAATCCCATCGTATCCTCTGTTCCTGACACCATTGCAAGATTGCCATGCTGGTAAATTCTGTGCTGTTATCGCTCAATATTCTGGCAGGTTTTCCTCGAGCTTCTATGACTTGTTCCAGTTCCTCGCAAACTCGGCGCCCATTGAGGGATGTATCTACTGCAATTTTGATGCTTTCTCTGGTAAAATCATCTACTACCGTTAACATGCGGATTCTCCTCCCGTTGGCGAGCACATCATGCACAAAATCCAGCGACCACTCTTGATTCTTTTTTGTTAAAGTCATTGCAACCACTCTCGTTCCCAAGGCTCTTTTGCGACCACCCCGTTTGAGTACTTTTAGCCCAAGCTGCTTGTAAATTCTGAACAACTTCTTGTGGTTGATGGCTACCCCCTCACGCTTCAGGAGCACATGAATGCGCCGGTATCCATAACGACGCTTTTCGTGCGCAATAGCAGTTATCCTCCCCTTCAAAAGCCCTTCTTCGGGCTTGTGACTCACATAACGCATGCTTGCTCGGTTTATCCCCACAAGCTGACATGCTCGCCTCTCACTGCGGCCATGGGCTTCAACCATGGCCAGACAGCATGCTCGTTTTGCCTGTGGGGTTACCACTTTTTTGAGAGTACGTCCTTAAGGGCGACAATATCGAGTTGTTGATCGGCAACGATCCGTTTCAACCTCGAGTTCTCCGCTTCCAAAGCCCTAAGACGTTTAGCTTCAGGAACTGTCATATTTGCATACTTGCCCTTCCAGTGGTAATACGTCGCCTCAGAAATACCGTGCCGGCGACATAATTCTCCTACTTTGGCTCCGGCTTCGGCCTCGCCGAGGATGTTGATAATCTGTTCTTCTGTGAATCTGCTTTTCATGGTTCGTGTCCTTTTGGTTTAAAAGTTTATCACGAACCTCTAATCTTGGGTGGACTAGTTTTTGGGGAGCAGGTCAAGCGAGTTTTTGCCATCAACTTATTTTTTGTCCAGTACAGAGAACTCGAACAGACAAAAAGGTCGCCATTTTACGAGCGTCTACACAGACCGCTGGAAGGTTATGACTGCAGAGGTCGTTCACTAGCCAATGGCTTAAAGATCCACTTTCGATACCAATTTTTTCAATTTTAAAGTTTGTGCACTTCAAGTGGTGAGCTATTTGCTCTGGATCTGTTTTTGTTCTGCCTCTATGAGTAATTTGTCCATTTTCATTAATGATGCAAATAACAGTCTCTTTCATTGAAATGTCCAATCCTACATAATAGCTCATTGGTTGCTCCTATTGTTTTTTTGAGGCCTTGACCTCGTTTTTATTGGAGAGTTTTTACAACTACTCCGTTTTTAGGAGCAACCGCTTTACATCTCGCCTAAGAATCCTTAAGCGAAGGCGCGATTACAGTATGTATTCAAAACGTTCAGAGAAAGAGTGAACTCGTAGAATTATGCCAACATACACTCGCGTTTCTCGCCTAAAAGAAGTTCCAGGCATTGGCGTCAATCGCATGAGCGACGCTGCTGATGCAGTGCACGATCCTGAAATGCTCCGTCTTGAAAATATGGATACTGATCTGAAACCTCCGCAAGTTGCGATCGATGCGACGCGAGAGGCGATTGATCGGGATGAGAACAACAGCTATTTGCCGTTCTTTGGGCAAAATGAGTTGAGAAAGGCAGTCGTGCGGCGCATTCAGCGATTCAGCGGGATCGAATACGATTGGAAAAGCGAGTGCATCATTACTGCAGGCGGGATGTCGGGAATATTGGACACGCTGCTTGCGATGTTAGAACCTGGCGATGAGGTGATTGTCACTGATCCCGTTTATGCTGGCGTAATTAATCGGATCCGCATTGCAGGCGGTGTCGCAGTTTTTGTTCCTTTGATACCCTCTCCTCAAGGATGGCGTCTAGATTTAGGGACATTAAAGAAATCAGCGACGCCGCGCACGCGCCTTGTGCTCATGAGTCCGGGATTTCCCACCGGGCATGTGTTGTCATCCGAGGAGTGGCAAGCTGTTGCAAAATTGTGCAGCGACCATGATCTTTGGCTGCTTTATGATGCGGCATTGGAGCGGATTTTGTACGATGGCCGCTCTGTCATTCATCCTGCAACGTTTCCGGGCATGAAAGAGCGCACCATCACGGTGGGTTCTGCGACAAAAGAATTGCGGATGATCGGCTGGCGCGTTGGCTGGGTGGTAGGGCCCAAAGAATTGATCGACGCGATTGGCCTTGTCAGCATTTCCAATACAGTCTGCCAAGTGGGAATCGGCATGTCGGGGGTTACAGCGGCGCTGAATGCCGCTGATGATGGTTTGAGTGAAGCGGTGCAAATCTGGCAAAAGCGGCGTGACTGCTTATTGAAGGAGTTAGAAGGACTGCCTGTCAGTCCTCCGCATGGAGGATGGACTTTGCTGCTAGATACTGAAGCGTTGGGGATATCGTCTCAAGAAGCATCGCAAAGACTGTTCAAACATGCAAAAATTGCTGCGACGCCTATGATCGGTTGGGGGCCGCAGGCTGCAAAATATCTGCGTTTTGTTTTTGCCAATGAACCGGAGCACCGATTAATCGGAGTTGGGACAAAGACTAGAGAAGCTTTGTCTCGGTGATGGCTTTATCGATGCGTTTATAGAAATCTCGGAATTGCGCGCGCGTCTTTTCTTCAACGTCGGTTTTTTCTACTTTAACCATTCTTTTCAGATGAGGATCTTGCCAGGGGGATGGCAGTTCGATACCTTTTGTAAAGCGCTGAACGGCTTCTTCATCCATCACATTGACCACTTCAATGCCGCTCTCGGGATGCAGAGTATCGGCGCTCAATATCAGACGGGCTTGGTTAGTCGGCATCGAGAGATCAGGGTCGCAGACGCGTCGGACAAATTCTTGCGGGGTCATTCTGAGAGGGCGGCCAAATGTTTTACAGGGATAGATCGCCCGATCAAGAAGCGGCATGGGAATGCCGAAAACGATCAATTGCCCAATGGGAAAAGCATGTGCTTCTTCGTAGAAATTCCATGCTTTATCTAGAAAATATTCGCCGGCTTTCTTTTCTTTAAAGGCTGAGAGGACCATTTCTTTGATGAAGGATCGAGCTTTCTCATCCTCCATCACGCTGCGATTGCCATCATGAGTTAAAAACTTGCTTGCGGTGTCCCCGCCAAAGACATAGTTGAAGGGAGTTTCATCAGGTTCCCAATGAAATGCGCCAAGGGTCACTGAAACCAGATGGCGTCTGAGCATCATTTGATGATCGAGCTGATTTTTTCCAGTCGTGAACTGTGGGAAAAAGTACATCCAAAACCAGTGGGGCAGATTGTAGAGTTGCTTTTTTGCAATGGCATTGACTTCACTCAGGATCTCATGGCTCGTTTTAGAAAAATGGGGATGGGGAGCGCGCAAGGATCGTAAATGCTCATGACCGAACCTTTCTAAAACTCGAGCGGGTATGCTCCAGCAAACGTTTTGCCCATGGACAAACGGGAGCATGTTTTTCTTTTGCATGGTCTGCGCTACTTGCCAATAATCGACTAAAGTCTTAGGGTACTTTTCGGCGTAGATAGCGGTGATGCTCGAAGGGGAAAAGCGAAGCAATCTCCTGTCTGGAGAAGGCGCCTGAGAATAATTGCGAACGGGATAAGTAGTAAGTCTATTTGATTTAACAGGTAACATAATGCCATTTATTTTATTGTAAATGGCATTAATTGTTAATTAAAAAAATATTATTATGGAGCATCAGCTCTTAGAGAACTTTGCAATCTTTGAGCACTTCCTTCCATTCGTTCACCTCTTCAGCCCCAAAAGAGACATCGTCGATGATCAGATTGTACCCTTGAGAATCGAGAAAGCGCGCCATTTCTTTAAATGTGCGGATGATTCTTTTCCCAAATGGACCTTTATAAACCTCATAAGTGGAATCTGTGCTCGGCACCCAAGCAAACCCTTGAGACGCTGTTCCCGCATCGTTGAGCTTGATCGGCACAGAGCGAATGATTTGATCGATCCCCATGTACAGATACGGCTCGGGTAGAGCCTCTTGCAGCGCCCAGGACAAAGTCGTCTT
>JASHWX010000059.1 GCA_030043815.1 Candidatus Rhabdochlamydia sp. | reverse complement strand
AGAGGGTGATGTCGGCTTTAACAACGGTTCTCACTTGCGCCAGCATACCCTCATCTTCATCAGGGAGGGTGAAAGGCTGCTTGCGAAAGGATTCCATGGAGTCGCTTACCGCCTTGACAAGGCGGACGTGATTGGGTTTCTGAAGCGCTTTATAATTGGGGTGATGGGAAACGAGTCGATGGGTCATCTCCCCCCGGTGGAGAAAGTCGAGTTCAGGGGCGGTGAAATCATGGGATTTCAAGCCCAATTTACCTACAAAAGGCCAGAGATTGCGATCACTCTCTTCGATGAAGCAGGGAAGTTTTTTCATGGCAAGACAGGCGCTCATGATCTCTGTAGCGACGACTTGGTTGAGCCGGAGCACATTTCTGCAGTGAAGATGGGCGCTATAAGGGTTCAAATCGGAATGGTTGAGCATCTCCGTTTCCAGGTGCACGAGAAGATAGCGGAGGACATTGTGCAGGGTGCTTCTCGCTTCGATGGAGCGGGTCTTCTCAAAGGCAGACTCTAAGATTTCGCGTAGTTGAGTCAGATCGTCGTTTTGGGGAGCATTTTTCTTTTCCGCAATCGCGATGGGCGGAAGTTTTTTGAAGAACTCTTTCAACGTTACATCGAGCGGCAATGCATTGAGCGGGGCAGAAGCTGCGATTTGGCGGAATGTTTCCTGGCAAACAGCGCCCATCTCTATGCTGAGCTTCAAAGCTTGGGAGAGAATTTGATCAGGGGCAAATGCCTCGCTGCCCTGCAGCAGATGCCTGATTTTGACGCAAAGCGCTTCGGCGATCGAGGCATTGATGCGGCACTCTTCGAGATGGCGAGAGAGGATTTCCCCTCGGCTTGCCCCGCGTACGGCAGCGCGGAGAGATGGGGGGAAAGGGCCTGCGTGAAAATGGCAAAGTTGAAGGATGGCGTAAAGATTATTGGTCAAAACAGGGTGAGGAGTGCCGTTCTTAGGGTTTTGCTTATAAAGCGCCATCAACATATGCTCTGCGGCTAAGGTCGAGTGGCGGATTGTATCGGCGACAAAGGCATAAATCTGTTCTTTTCCAATGGGAGACTTTGCTTGAGAACACAAACGGTGGACGGTGCAAAGCTGGTCGTCCAAATGCTTATGCGCGGTTTGAATAGCTTCTCGCAACGATGCATCTTTGCTGCAGGAGAGTATGTTAGAGTAGGAAAGCGATACCTCTTTAAGTGCGCTGTCAATATCTTTTCCATCTTTGCGTTTCGATGGGCCGATATGGAGCGGCAGCAGGCAGAGATCCTTTTCCGATTCTTTGGCAAACTGCATCGGCGCCTCGAACATGGCGGGGACCAGTGTATGCAAATCGCTAATCGAATCTTCAAAAAGACCGAGATAGTATTTGCATTTTTTGATCAGGGTGGACTTGGGCTGCGCTAAAAAAAGAGAAACGCGCCCGATCAGTTCAGGGTCTTGGCGCAAACACTGCCCGAATGCCAAAATCTCTTCTTGAAGAATCTGTGTGAAATCCTCTCGCAGGCATCGCTTTGCGGCTACCCTTTTTTTCAATTGATCGAGGTCTCCAAATTGCAAATAAAGGGAGAAGTCTTTGACCACCTTGCATAAGGGGATGATTTTTTGCTGAGCGTGGAGCAGCTCTTCCTGCCATTCTTGCAAACGGTGAAGAAAGAAACGAAAGGCATTGTCATGGGTTTGAACGTAGTTGTCATCGAATGCCTCGAGCTGAGAGACTTGGATCTCTCCATGCTGCTGTAAAGACATCGCGATCTGTTTGACCGCATCGGAGTCGAACACAGAAAGGAACTTGACAAAGATGTCGCTATCTTCCTGCAGGTCCCAAGTGCCCGTAAAGGCAAGTCGTTCATCGACCAGCTGCCTGCCTAACCGTTCAAAGGCGTAAACGATATCTCTCTTTAACTCGGCCGAAACAAAACCCTTTTCGTGAAGCAATTCTATGTTGATCTTAACAAGCCCCTGAAGAAGAATATTGAGATACTCTTCCTTATCGAGCACATGCATGTCTCCTGCTAATTGCACGATCTCCTGAAAAGAACAGGATTTGGGCTTTGACTGGAGAAGAACGAGAAACTCAAAACCGTTGCGCCTCTCTCGCATGATGTCATGCAGTAGGGTGGCGTAATAACCTAAGGAGAGATAGCTTGCAACGGCAATCCGGTATTTTAACTGCGGCGTTGGGACGGCATCAGGAAACAAAAAAGAATAAGCAGACCGACCAAACAAGTCGAGCCGCTGGGTTTGAAAAAGTGTGTTCCAGGCTTGTACAGTAGAAGCAAATCCTGCAAGCGCATCATGTTTTTGGCAACTTTCCAAAAATCTGTTCATGAGCTCCAAAATGGCATCGGCGTTTCCCGTCTTTCTGAACCCATAAAGACGGATAAAAAATTCAGCGATGAAATCCGCTTCCGACGCTTTGTCTTTTTGATCGATTTCAAAGACAATCCCCAACGCGTTGGGAATCCTCTCCGAAAGGAAGGTCAATATGGGGAAAAAGTCTCTTGGCCAAGGGATTTGCAATACTGAAGAAGGGCAAAATTTCTTGACATAGCTTCTAAATTTTTCCTCGTCCTCGATAGAAGAGTTTTCAGGTGTTGCTAAAACGGGAAAAAGAACAGTTCCCATGCGGGTAAAAACCGACCATGTGCAGGGACACAATGACATCAGGACCTCCTCTGCGAGGGGAAACAATTCTTGTTTTAAAGGCGGCTGAGAAGCAGGAATAAGGAGGCGCCATCGTGCGAATTCGGATGGTAGATCTTTTGGACATCGTGGGCGATGGAAGCCAACTGCAAATTAAGCCCCTCTGAATCTAAGTGCGCGATCTGTTCCCTATGCTTAAAATCGAAGGTTTGTCCATGCTCGGTTGTTCGATAATGGATGTGATCGGCAAGTTTTTCGCAGAAGTAAGATTTGACCGATAATACGCCATTCGCAATATGCTCATTATTTGCCAACAAATTAGAAAGGCGGGAACGGCAGCCCTCTTTGAAATGATCCGCTTCCGTTGACATTTTTCCATACACGACCTCGACTTGATCGTTATATCTCAACTCGCAGACCATCACAGTTCGGTCGGGATCGCATTGAGGAGGAACTCTCAAGACAATATCAATGAGCTCTTGTCCTTTTTGCATCCTCTCTTCAAAAGAAGGAGCTATTAATGGAGAGAACAAGCTTCTGATCCACTGGCAAAGTTTTGCAATCCAGCCGCAAAAACCGCCGATTTCTTGAGACTCGATGCTGCTGGGTGCATTTGCAATGCCGCTGGGCGCAGGCCGTACTGTCGGATTTGCTTGAATGCTCGCGCCTTGAACAGGATTGGAACGAGGATCAAAAGAAACTGCCATGATCAACCTCAAAATAATTGTATTGGTTATATATGATAGTGCAAGCTCGCTAAAAACGCTATTGAAAAATTATCTCCGCAGAGGAAACGAGCTTGCCGCCGCGCGCGGCGATGGCGGCAAAGGCAAGTTCTTCATCGTGAGGCTTTAAGTTGATCGCGCGGCAGGCATCCATGATCACCGTCACCGAAAATCCAAGGTCGGCGGCATCGAGCGCTGAATACAAGACGCAATAGTCCGTTGCAAGGCCGGCCAAATGAATCTCGCGGACATGTTTGCTTTTGAGATAATCCTCAAGCCCTGTCGACTGGCGCCGCGCATTGTCGAAAAAGGCGCTGAAGCTGTTGATGTATTTGTCCGTGCCTTTGTAGAAGTATTTGGCGATTTTGTCTCGCTTTAACGTCGAGACGATCTCAGCGCCATGCGTTCCCTGGATGCAATGATCCGGCCAGAGAATTTGCTCGACTCCTTTGACTTTCACGACATCGCCGATCTTCTTTCCGCTATGCTGGGACGCAAAGCTCATGTGATCGGGAGGATGCCAGTCAAGCGTCGCGACGATGAGATCGAATTTTGGGATGAGGGCATTGATAATGGGAACGATCTCGTCTCCCCCTTTGACCCCAAGTGCCCCGCCCGGCAAAAAATCATTTTGCATGTCCACAACGACAAGTGTTTTCATTTGCGCATCTCGCGAATCAATTTGAGTTTGGTTTCAAAGAGCGACTTTTCTAACCCGACAAAGTAGGGCTGTGGATAGAGAAAGCGGCGCATAGCAGGGTGGAACTTTGATAGCTCCTGGAACGTCTTTTCGCGGATATTCACTAAAGGTGGAGATGCATAAACCCGTTTGCCCTCTCTTAAGACGGGGACTAAAAGATCTTTTCCCGACATTTGAGCCGTGATGTTCTTCGTACGAGTCGGATCGAAGGGATCGATCACTTCCAAAGAAGGCTTGGAGTTGATGTCATA
>JASHWX010000005.1 GCA_030043815.1 Candidatus Rhabdochlamydia sp. | reverse complement strand
CCTCTTTGGGTCTGTTCGTCTCTCAGCTGGCCCTTATCTTTTTCGTAGAGGTCTTTCATGTACTTTAAGATTGCCCGAAAGGTCTCTTTGACCCGCTCGCGATTATACGTATCATATTCTGGATCATGCCAAGAGAGGGCATGGATCTTCTCGCTCATTTGCTCTTCGGTGAGGGTTTGGGCTTTTTCCACGTCTTCGGGCAATGAAAGATCGAGTTCGGCCATTTGAGAGAGATGGTCGACGGCTTCCATGACTGAAATTTCTGCAGGGGGTTTGCGAAAATGCATGGGAATACCCTTTTATTATAATAATATTATTAATTTAATTAATTAATCAAATTAATTTATGACTTAATTAGATGGAATATATAATAAGAGAATGCAGCCACAATGCCGGCGCCAGGAAGCGTCATGACCCAGGCTAGGACCATTTTCCGTCCTGTCGACCACTTCACTTTGCCATCGCCTCCTGTCCCTACGCCGGCCACGCTGCCAACGATCATGTGCGTCGAGCTTAATGGCATCCCTAAAAAGCTCGCCGTGAGGATCACTGCCGATGCGCTGGTCTCCGCCGCGAATCCTTGCAGAGGTTTGAGCTTGGTGATCTCATACCCTACTGTCCGAATGATCCTAAATCCCCCTGAAGCAGTCCCAAGGCCCATCATGATCGCGCATGCCGCAATGACCCAGATGGGAATATGAGGGGTTGTGATCATTCCCGCAGCAAAAAGCCCTAAAGTGATGATCCCCATGCTCTTTTGCGCATCATTCAAACCATGGGAAAGGGCGACAAGGCTCGCTGAGGCGATCTGCAAATGGTTAAAAAACTTTTCCTTCTTTCGAAAATAAGGATAGTGCATCAGCGCACTCAGGCCTTTGATCACTAAATAGCCCAAGATGAATCCGGCAAAGGGAGATAAGACCATGGGAATGATGACCTTATATAACAATCCGTCCCATATGACCGACTGCGCTCCTTCTGCTGTCCAAGCAGCCCCGATGAGCCCGCCGACAAGGGCGTAAGATGAGCTGCTCGGCATTCCAAAATACCACGTTAAGAAGTTCCAAAAGATGGCCCCGATCAGAGCGCAAAGCACCATGACTTGCGACACGCTAGGGGTCTGCACCAGGCCCGATGTGATGGTCTGAGCCACTCCGCTGATTTGCGTCGCTCCGAGGAAGTTCAAAAAGGCGCCGAGAATAATGGCCGTCATGGGGGCGAGCACGCGCGTCGCGATGACAGTCGAGACAACATTGGCCGCATCGTGGAAGCCATTCGTATAATCGAACAGCAAACCCAAAGCGACAATAAAAAAAACAATCTCCCCCGCACCAATTGACATAAGTCCCTTTTTTTCATTATTAACGCGAGGGGTCAAAAGGTGACAAGATGCGCTAGCGAGGCAAAGCCGCAGCAAGCAGATTGTCATCTTTGGACCCCTCGGGTTAATACTAGACTAAAACCCGAAAAAGTTGTAAACGGTATTCTTAAGTATGACGGGGGATTTTATGAAGCACTCAGTTTTGATAGCGATTCTCTCTTTGACGTTCACCTCTGGATTTTGCGCTTCTTTAGAAGAGGAGCCCCCCAACCCAAGCGGGGTCCAAGTCGCTGCTGTGGACCCAACGCCGGATCCCAACGAGGTCGAGACACGGATTTTGTATCCTAAGCAAAATGAGTTGAAGATGTCCTCTCCAGTCAAAGGGCAAATCCGCGTGCAAGGAATTGCTCTTGGCGTAGATAGCGTGGCCCAGCCGAGGAAAAACGAAATCTGGAATGATCCTGAAGGGCAAAGCCTCCATATTTTCATCGACAACCAGCCTTATTTTGCGGTCAATGAGGCCCTCATCGACGCCTTGGACGACGTGGAAGACTATTTCGACCAGACGGCGGAATTTGAAATCCCATTTAAACTTCAGCCGGGCATGCATGTGATCCGAGCATTCCCTGTGCGCTCATACAATGAAAGCGTCAAGTCGACCCGCGCATTTGCCGTCAGCGTCTTTTATTTCCAAGAAAAGAAGGACAATCCTCAAATCGACTTAAGCAAACCGTATCTCACTTATAATGAGCCGCAAGGAGAATACGATTACAGCAAAAAATCTCAGCCCATCCTGCTCGATTTCTACCTGACCAATTGCACTTTGTCTAGGGACGGCTACAAGGTGCGCCTGACCATCGACAACGACAATCAGCGCATTTTGACCTCATGGCAGCCTTATTACATTTACGGGTTGAAACGCGGGATGCACCGGATCCGTTTAGAGCTGCTCGACCCTCAAAACAAACCGGTCGGAGGGCTTTTCAACGACATCCAACGATCCATCGTCATCAAATAGACGATTGGATATAATTCTATTCTATGCAATTCTTGAAATGGGGCGTCGTTATTCTATGCGCTGTTCTTTTGAAGCGGTTCTGCTATCAAAAGACGGATGGATTCGCCCTTTATAAAATTCAGTCTCTGCTCGCCTACCACCCCGAATGGGAAGTCGAGAGCTCTCCCGCAGGTAATATTCTCGATCAGCGCTACCATTACCTCGCCAAGGGGGCCCAATCTTACGTTTTTGCCTCCGAAGATGGAAAGTATGTGATTAAATTTTTTCGCATCTACCATTTAACCCCTCCCCTTTGGTTGACAGCCCTTTCCTTGCCGATTTACCTCCAGCCCTACAAGGTCCGCAAAATGATCGAAAAGGGACAAGAGCTTTCCAAAGATTTTGAAAGCTATGCCATCGCATATAAAGAAATGAAAGAAGAGACGGGGCTGTTGTATTTGCATCTGAATAAAACGGATCATCTCGGCAAACAATTGACAATCGTCGATAAGATCGGCATCGCGCATGTGATCGACCTGGACAAGACGGAATTCCTTGTGCAGAAAAGGGCGGCCTTGGTTTTCCCCTCGATTGACCGATTCATGCTCAATGAGGGGATTGATGCCGCAAAAGAAGCGGTCAGCAATCTGGTCGGACTGCTCGTTTGCCGATATGAAAAAGGGCTCTATGACAAAGACCCTGATTTGAATACCAATTTCGGATTCATTGGGACCACTCCCATCCAAATCGACATCGGGCGCTTTCGTCGACAACAAGACCACCCAAACCCGCGCGATGAGATCTGCCGCATCACGGACAACTTCCGCCAATGGCTCGATCAAAAATACCCACCCCTTTCCGAACATTTGAAGCAAGAGATCATCAAAATCCCATGAAAAAACTCTGCCTGATTCCCTTTCTGCTCTTTGCCCTCGCGCCGTTGTTTTTCCCGCTAAAGACCAAACCCTGTGGATTTTCGCAAGGCGCCATCTCAAAACCTTTGGGGGGACAAAATCCTCCTTTTGATCCTGATGAACTTGACCTTGCGCTATCGCAGCCCTACACCCATCTTGGAAATGGGGGGCAGTGCTTTGCTTTCCTAAGCGCTGACGGCAATTACGTGATCAAGTTCATCAAGCAAAAAGCCTTCGACCTTCCCCGGTGGGCCGGCTATCTCCCCTCATTTTTAGTTCAGAACAAGATCGCAAAACGAAAAGCAAAGCGAAACAAGGTGTTTTCCGCCTTCGAACTCTCATTTGAAAACTTGAAAGATGAGACCGGTCTGCTCTATGCCCATTTGAATCAGACGCACGATCAAAAAACGGTGATCGTTGAAGGAAATGAAATCTCTTTGGACGATGTATCTTTTGTGGTGCAAAGGCGTGCGGATCTCGCGTTTCATCGGATCGATGCCCTGATGGCCTCTGGCAATGTCGAGGGAGCCAAGGGAGCGATCCTTCAGCTCTTGCAATTGAATATCGAGCTCTGTCAAAAGGGGTTTCGCAACCGCGATCCTAATTTTCGTTCCAATTGCGGATTTGATGGCGATAAAGCCATTGTCATCGATGTAGGGAGAATTGTTCCTAGCGATACGATCAACATCGAAAAAGAATTCCGGCGGATCACCCCCCGCTTTCTCCGCTATTTAGAGCAGCGGCATCCCGAATTGGTCCCTTACTTTGAACAACAAGTCGTAGAATGCTTAAATTTTTAATCGCCGCCACACTTTTGCTCTATTTTGGATCGACCTTCTTCGAGAAGTTCACAGATGGGTTTTCTGTGGTCCGAATCCACTCCGACCTCTCCTACAATCCCAATTGGGCGACCCCTTCCCCGACCGAGCAAGAACGCGCTGAACTGGAAAAGATCCTGTCGCAAAAATTCTATTATCTTGGCTGCGGGGGGCAATGCTTTGCATTTGCGTCTGAGGATGATCGGTATGTGATCAAATTCTTCAAGCACCGCTATCGCAAGCCCTATAGCTATTTCTATCGGTTCTTTGAAAAAAAACGAAATAAGGCCCTCTTTAAGCACACACGGGATTTCACAAGCTACAAGATCGCCTTTGAAGACCTTCGCGAAGAGACCGGACTCGTTTACGTCCAGCTCAATAAAGGGCGCCGCCTCGGCAAAATGGTCACGATCATCGATAAACTGGGGATCGCCCATCAGATTGCGCTCGACGATGTCGAGTTCATCCTGCAAAAGAAAGGAGAGCTCATCTATGCGCGCATGGAGGAGCTCATGAAAGAGAACGACATCGCTGGGGCAAGAGCTGTCATGCGCGCGATGCTCGAGGTCATCGTCTCCCGGTGCCGCAAAGGGATCTTCGACGAGGATGCGGGGATCCATCGCAATTTCGGCTTCCTTGG
>JASHWX010000058.1 GCA_030043815.1 Candidatus Rhabdochlamydia sp. | reverse complement strand
CGCGGAACAGTTTTTGTTCAACTGCCTCTTTCATCGAGCGGTTGGAGGTGGAGATGAGGCGGACATCGACTTGGATGGGGCGGATGCCGCCGACGCGATCGAATTCCATTTCTTGGACTGCGCGGAGGAGCTTTGCTTGAAGCTCGAGAGGAATTTCCGACACCTCGTCTAGAAGGAGGGTGCCTTTATCGGCGAGTTCAAAGCGCCCGAGTTTTTTATTGATCGCCCCTGTGAAGGAGCCCTTTTCGTGGCCGAAGAATTCCGATTCGAGAAGGGCAGTGGGGATGGCGGCGCAATTGACTCGAATGAAAGGTTGCAAGTGGCGATGGGAATGCTCGTGGATGGCATGGGCGATGACTTCCTTGCCTGTGCCCGACTCGCCGCTGATAAAGACGGAAGATGAGCTTTTTGCGATTTTAAGGACGTCGCTTAAGATCTTTTTCATCACCTCGCTCTCTGCGATGAGATGGTGTTTTTTTCGCTCAGGGCTTGTCGAGATCTCTTCGCGCAAGTAGGAATTTTCTTGAACGAGGTCGATGTGTTCTTGGACTTTATCTAGGAGGGCGTCGATCGTCTGGGCAGTAAACGGCTTTAGCAGATAATTGAAGGCCCCGAGCCGAATCGCCTCGACGGCGCGCTCAATGCAAGCAATCGCAGTTGTAAAAATCACCAGAGTATGGGGATTTTGGGCTTTGGCGGCTTTGATAATATCTGGGTTGAATAGATCGCAGATGATCAGATCGAAACTTTGGCGCTTGATCACGTCGAGCGCATTTTCTCCTGCGAAAACGACCTCGCTTTTGCGCGATTTAAGTCGGTCCTGAAGAAATAAACGCGTCGATGACTCTTCGTCCACGATGAGGACTTTTTCAATCGCCATGGTTTTCCCAAATCTGGTATATACACACCTTCAGTTGGATTATAGACAATGGCGAGTTTTTCAAAAGTTTTTTATATAGTTCCCCTGCTTCTGGCTGGCTGCTCGGGAATGGAGCAGTCGGAGCAAGAGAAGCTTAAGCGGTTGAACGCCAAAGGGGAATTCGTCCATCGCAACCACAATGAATGCCATTATCCCTTGACGACACCCGTTCATCGCATCCGCGAGAAATACCCCTGGGAAATGGCCTATATCGGCAAGCATGCCAAGATCACAAAGGAGCATTTCCGCTGCAAGGGATCGAGTTTAAACCC
This sequence comes from Candidatus Rhabdochlamydia sp., assembly GCA_030043815.1. Lineage (GTDB taxonomy): Bacteria > Chlamydiota > Chlamydiia > Chlamydiales > Rhabdochlamydiaceae > CAJCIW01. The sequence goes on along the minus strand of JASHWX010000058.1, from coordinate 2,525 downwards.
CCCTCACATCGATCACAAGGACCCCGCCCGGCCGGCCAACTATTTCGACTGCGGCGGGTTTCAGAAGCACTCGCTGCCGTTAAGGGAAAATAAAGAGTTCGTCTATCCGATATTGATCGAATTGCTTAACCACGTCCAAGCGAAGACGGGGTGCAAGACAGTGGTCACATGCGGCCACAGGTGCCCTGTCCACAACGCCTATGCGGATAGCTCGGTTGCGGCGCAAAATTCCAAGCATATGATCGGGGCCGAGGTGGACTTTTACGTCCAAGGGATGGAGAGCAGGCCGGAAGAGATCGTCAAGATCTTGATGAATTACTATCCTGATCAAAAATTTGAAAGGCTCTCTAAAAGCGATGTCGCCATCCAGCCTTGGTACAACAAAGAGATTCTGATTAAATTGTATTCGAAGAATGAAGGAAGGGACTTTGACAACCGCCATCCCTATCCTTACATTTCATTGCAAGTGCGCTTTGACCGCGAGCTGAATGAGAAAGTCATCTGCAGCTGGCAAAAGGCCTTCAACGCATACCAGAGATACTAACAATGGCAGCATTGATGGTGTTTTTGAGCGATCACTTCGCAGAGTTGGAAAGTGTTGCCGTCAACATCGCAAACGGTTTGCATTTTGACGTGGCCTGGCACTTCTTGGATCTTGCCGATCAGTTTAACGCCTTTTTTAGAAAAGTCGGCAACCGAATCCTCGATGTTGTCAACGGTAAAAGTGACCACAGCATTTTGACCGGGTTTCACACCATCGTTCATCTGATCGCATTGTTGAGCGATTCCTATTCTCGCGCCGCCATGAGGGCCTTCTAACTCTGCCCATCCATATTGCTCATTGATTTCCATCAATTTGAGGCCGACGACTTTTGTGTAAAACTCTATGGCTTTTTTAAAGTCGCTAACGACAATCCAAGCTAAATTCATTGATTTTGTTCCCATAAAAAACTCCTTTTGTGGATTTCTAGGAATGGGATTGTACAGTAAATCCCTTTCTTTTAAAAGAAAGTAAATTATTTGGAGGCTTGCGCGTGTTAAGCAATACTTTTAATACCTTGAAATCTCTCAAAGAAAGTTTCTATTATTCATTGCCAGCGCTCGAAGAAAAAGTCGGACCTCAAGTCAGACGCCTCCCTGTCTCGATCCGGATCATGCTCGAATCGCTCCTGCGCAATTGCGATGGCAAACGCGTCCACGAAGAAGATGTCCTGCGTCTTGCCAAATGGAATCCCAAGAAACCGGATGAAGGGGACGTCCCGTTTGTCGTGTCGAGAGTGATCCTTCAAGATTTTACGGGTGTCCCGCTCCTGGTGGACCTGGCGGCGATGCGCGACGCTGTTTCTCAGCGAAAAGTTGATCCCAAAGCAGTTGAACCGATCGTTCCCGTCGATCTTGTCATCGACCACTCTGTTCAGGTAGACCGTTCCCGAACGCCTGATGCTTTTTTATTCAATTTGGAGATCGAGTTTGAACGGAATCGGGAACGCTATGAATTTTTAAACTGGGGTCAGCAAGCATTTCATACCTTCAAAGTCGTCCCTCCAGGCATTGGCATCGTGCACCAGGTCAACCTCGAGCATATCGCAACGGGGGTGACGCACGAAAAGAACCTCGTCTTTTTCGACACACTTGTCGGGACCGATTCCCATACGACGATGATCAACGGGCTTGGCGTTCTCGGCACGGGTGTCGGCGGGATTGAAGCGGAAGCGGCGATGCTCGGACAGCCCTACTTTTTCCAGACGCCCGAGGTCATCGGCGTGCATCTTGAAGGCGCGCTGCAGCCCGGCGTGACCGCAACCGATCTTACGCTGCGCATCACAGAAATGCTGCGCAAAGAAAAAGTCGTCGGCAAGTTCGTCGAGTTCTTTGGAGAAGGAGCTGCGAGTTTGACGGTGGCCGACCGCGCGACCATCGGCAACATGTCTCCCGAATACGGTGCGACCATTGGATTTTTCCCGATCGATGAAAAAACTCTCGATTACTTGAAAATGACCGGCAGAGATGAAAAGCACATCGCGCTTGTCAAAGAGTACCTCGAGGCTCAAGGTATGTTCGGAATCCCCAGAAAAGGGGAGATCGATTACACCAAGGTTCTCGAGCTTGATTTGAAGAGCATCAAACCTTGCGTTGCCGGCCCAAAACGCCCGCAAGACCGCATCGACTTGCCCCACTTAAAAGAGACCTTCAACCGCCTCTTCACCGCGCCAATTCCCGATGGCGGCTACGGGAAGACACCCGCCGACCGCGCGAAAAAGATCGGCGTGCATTCAGAAGGGTATTTCCATATCAACGAAACGCATATCAATGGCGGGACACCAGCGCTCAATGGAAAATCGGGCTGGAGCGAAGAGGAAATGGTCACCAACCGTCCCATGACAAAAGAAGTGATCAATCCCGGATACACCCAGCATCATTCATTCGATATCGTCCTCGATCATGGCAGTGTCGTCATCGCCGCCATCACAAGCTGCACGAACACGAGCAATCCCACTGTGATGATCGGTGCAGGACTGCTCGCG
>JASHWX010000057.1 GCA_030043815.1 Candidatus Rhabdochlamydia sp. | reverse complement strand
AAGCGGCTTTTGCTCAGGCTCTTCTCCGACATCCCGATCAGAGAGGCAATTTAATGACGATTTGCAATGACTATCTCGATTATTTTAATGTTACCAATCCTGCAAACTATGTTCTTGTCTTTAAAAACCGCAACCTTGCCCCTATCACCTTGGCAGAACTCCGACAAATGAGAATCCAAGAGTTAAGTCAACGGATGGCAGAGGCGATGGCATAAAATTTTAACAAAGAGGTCTATCTATGGCACAACCCGTCAATCAAATCCCCCTAGCTCCAGCTGCACCGGCTCCTGCTCAAGCTCCAGCACCTGCGCGAACGTTTCTAGCGACTTGCGTTGAAGAACTCAATCCGAATACGGTTTCTGAATTTGAAAGCCAAGCCAAATGGAAAGAGATCGCAGCCGTAGGAACAATTGTCGCTTTCATAGCGCTTGCTATTGGCGCCTTTATCTTGACTGGCATATTTTTATCACCGATCTATTTGCCCCTTGCCGGTATTAGCTCTCTACTTTTAGCGCCTACCGTCCTTTCCTACTATAACAAATTCCATCAGGAATCTGAGTTTGCCAAAAAGCAAGCAGCAAAACACACTGAGATTCAACGCCATTATCAAGATTTGACGGCCAAGACCTCCGTTCAAATTCAAGAAATACTCTTGCAAAAAGGGATCAATTGGCTGCAAATCCCCGGCATGACTCAAGCAAATCCGCAAAAACTCGATGAGATCAAGCCTCTTATCGCTCGCCACCTCTATTGGGAAGGTCAAATCCAAGCTTCGGAAAAACAAAAGCAGGATCAACAGACCAAGCTGCGAGACTTAAGGGCAGGCAATTTCGAAGAAAATCGCGGAAACATCTACAAAACAAGCCAAGAAATTCTCGAATCTGAGAGATCGATCGCCGATGCTAAATTAATATGCGGTTTCATTAACGCAGTTTTGCGCAAACCCAGCTTTGTCGGGGGAATGAGCGATGTCGGTACGATGTCAACGCTTTCGACTGGAGAACGCCTCGTCGCTGGCGCCCTAGGGGATGCATCAGCCAACCAATTGTTTGCGTTTAATAACCGCGCTATTCAGCCGCTCACCCAAGACGATGTGACGCGCATGAATGTCGCTCAATTGGGACAACGCATCGTCGCCGCGATGGCCTAATGATGCCGAAAACACCATCATAGGTTGGCCTTACTGCATCTCCATTGCATCTGCGAGACGTGGTAAATTGTCTTTAGCATGATGCTCGCCCCACTTACAATCGATCGTGAGGGGTTTCCCGGCTAGCATATAGACATTCCCATACACACGATTTTTTTGATCTTGGGAAAGACGGGAAAGTTTAGCCAAAATCGCTTTCCTCACAGCACGATAAAAACGATCTATCTGTTTTCTATCAAAGACATGATGCTCCCCCCATTGAACATCCTCGGTATCGGGAGATCCTGCGGCAACCCAAACCATTTCAAAGACAAGGTTTTTGTCAACAGTTGAAAGAGAAGAAAAAAGTGCTTTAATTTTTTCCTCTCTGTTTTTATTGATAACAGTCATAAGAGAAGGAAAAAGAGGGGCCTGGATCTGCTTTTCATCGATAAAAAATTGATACGATTGATATAATTTTCCGAGAATAGATTTTGATTGATAATGCGATTCATCTTCAAGTCTAATTATCTCTTGACATTCATCAGAGTTAGTTCTAAAAAAATCTGCAGGAGTCGAAATACAAATCAGTGGGTTGCCTATAAAATAAAAATGATATGTTTTTACACATCCATCCATGCCAGTAATATCGGGAATGAATTGGAGTTCATTATGGGCAAGATTTAAATAACGCAATCTAAGCGAACTGATAGCATTGGGAAACGATTGAAGGAAATTATTGCTAAGACCAAGCTCCCGCAATCTAAACCAAAGCAATCCGATAGTATCGGGAAGCGATTTAAGGCGGTTATTTTTCAGGTCGAGGACTTGTAGTTGTGCAAGTAATCCGATTGTGTCCGGAAGAGATTTAAGGCAGTTATTTTTCAGGCTGAGGACTTGTAGTTGTGCAAGCAATCCGATTGTGTCCGGAAGAGATAGAAGGTTGTTATTTGGCAGTTCGAGGTTTCGTAGTTGAGCAAGCAATCCGATAGTATCGGGAAGCGATTGAAGGCGGTTACCACAAAGTCTGAGGGCTTGCAATTGCGTGAATCTTCCAATTTCATGGGGGAGAATTCTTAAATGACATTCGCTAAGATCGAGTCGTGAAATTTTTTTTATGAAATGCTCGTGAGCAGGATCATTGAGCCAATCTTTAATTATCTTAGCGGAAGTTAAATTAGGTAATTGGGGCGGAGTTATTCCTCTCACTCGAAGCGTAAAATTTATAATTTTCTCGGCCAAAGTTTCAGGCAGCTGCTCCAAATTTTCTTTCACTTTTTTCCAAATGATCTTTAGACTATGAGCATAATTAGGCTCTACCTGCTTTTGTAGTTCATCAAAATTTATCGGTGTCACAGGAAGTCGACCTTTGAGATTTGCTGCACCCATTGATACGAATTCTCTTTTTAATTCTTCGAACAAAAAGATGTATAATTTGCCTAAAAATCTCTGTTCAATTCTATTCATTAAAGTAGCAATATCAACCAAACCTTGAGGAGGAGATAATTTTAATTTCCTCCAGTAATTCATATATAATTCATCGATAATTCTTTTAAATTTACGATCTACGCATCTTAAAGTTAAATGCATTTCAGGAATAAAATTAAAAATATATTTACATATATCACTATGCAAATTTTTCCATGGCTCAAAGCGGACTTGGCGATGGATCCCTTTGTCTTCTTGTACAACTCCACTTGTTGTGTGTGATATTAAATTGGATTTTATTTCTTGAATACTCATAGCTCTCCCATTAATATTTATAATATATTATACATTTATTATTCATTTTAATATGTATTAAAATATTATTTATTATAAAAATCGCTTTTTCAAAAGCAAACAATTGGTAATCAGAGAGTTGGAGCGAGTGTGGTTTTTATGAAAGCAACGCGATTTGTTCTTGGACGCCGCCGGTGATTTGCGCTTGCTCGCCGAGATAGATGTCGTACTCGAGGCGCACTCCGAATTCCCCCGGCAAATAAATCCCAGGCTCGATCGAGAAGCAAGTTCGGGGGATCAAGTCCCGTAAATCTTGCGTCTCGAGGCTGTCGATATGGGCGCCGGGGCCATGGTCTTTCGTGTAGATGTTATGGCCGGTGCGGTGGGTAAAGTAGCGGCCGTAACCTTTGTCTTCGATGACCTTCCTGCTCACCTCGTCCACTTCGTAGCCTTTGAGCTTTTCCTTTTTGCGGTAGCGGGAAAAGACAAAGTCGGTGGCGGCTTTTTGGGCCTCGCGGACAATTGAGAAAATTTCTTGATGTTTTGAGGGGGCTTTTGGACCGGCGAAGGCGACGCGCGCGATGTCGCCGTAGACGGCGCGCGGGTGTTTCTTTTTGCACCACAGGTCGATCAAGACAAAGTCCCCTTTTCTGATGGGGCTTGAGCCTTTTTTTGGAGGCTCATAATGGGGATCGGCGCTGTGGGCGTTGACGCCGCAGATGGGACGCGATTCCATCATAAAGCCTTCGTTGTCGATCTGCTTATAGATCCATTGGCTTAAAGCATACTCGTCGATCTGCATGCCCTTGCGGAGTGCATCGGAGAGCATCTCCCAAGCGTTATTAGCCGTGCGGTCTAACAGTTCAGCGGCTTGCGTGTGCATCTCGAGCTGCTCATCATCGAGCACGCAGGTGTAATATTGCAAAAATGAGCCTGATGAGACGACCTCGACGTTAAAGCTGCGCACGAGATCGACCATGCCTGCGTCTACTTTCGATAGGTAGGGGATGGCGCAGCGGGGCGAATATTCCATAGCGACTTTTTTGGAGCCTTTGAGCACTTTGGCGAGGCACTCTTCGAGCTCCTGCCACTTCAAATATGTCAATGCTTTGCCTGGAAGATTGACTAGAACATGGGGTTCAATGACATGCTGGATCTTGATGGGCTCTCCTTTGGCGGGGATCCAATAAAAGAAGCGGCGCGTGACGAGGGTCTCGGGGCTGATCTGCAAAAAATTGCGCGCGAGGGGATTCATATCTGCAAAATCGTAGAGCAGCCATCCGTCGATGTGTTCTTTTTGCAGATGATTCTGTACGTCTTTGATTCTATCCATAGGCCCTTAGTGGTAGATGCATTGGATTAAAGCAGAAGCGGCGACAACGCGCAAGACTTGGAATGGTTCTTTCAAGATGTCGATGAGAAAGGGGATCGATTTGCGGTCGCCGATGTGGGCGAGGGCTTCCAAGATATGGACTTTCATCTCGCGGTCGACGTGAGGATAGGCGTCTTGTAAAATTTGAACGGCGGTGGGATCGCTGCCGACAATGGCTAAAATGAGCGCTGCTTGCACGCGGATTTTGTCTTCGGGATCGGTGAGCAGCTCGCGCACCGCAGCCAGCCCTTCTTCATCCCCCTCTTCGAGCAGGGTCGCAGCGGCAGCTCCTGTCACACCCCACGTGCGCGTCTGCAAAAATCCTTTCACGGCAGCTTGGGCGCCTTCATAGCGCATGATGCTGAGCACCGACAAGAGGTCCAGTCGGACGAGCTGATCGACGACGGCAGGATAGTGGGGAATGTGCTCGACGTGCTTGACTGTGCTGGGCGCAAGCGACCGGAAAAGAGGGTTGCCATGATTGTCCCACATCCAGAGGGCATTCTTCTCTTGATCGAGGACGCGATGGATGATGTCGCATGCCATTTTCACTTGGACCCGCTGGCCGATCAATCCCATCGCTAAATTGACTTTGACGTAGGGATCTTGGGTCTCTTTGATTTCTTTGAGCGCGATTTTCAATCCATATTTACCGCTGACTGCGAGCGCAGCGGAAGCGAGGCGGCGCTGTTCGGCATTTTCGCTTTTGAGATAGCGGATGAAGCGGCTGCTTGCCATCCGATCATTTTGCAGCATGCACGCATACGCTGCCGTAATGGCCACTTCGGGCGATGTATCGTCTAGACGTTCCTTGATCAAATCGATCGTCGGGGTTTTGTCGATTTCTTTGATCCGAAGGAGCGCGAGCGCATTGAGAGCGGAGATCTTCACATCGGGAGATGCATCGCGCAGCAGCGGCAGGAGCAGGTCGTAGTCTCTTTCGAGATTGAGATGAATGATCGCTTCTGCAGCAAGCTGCCTTAAGCCCGCCCGATCGCTCTGCACTAAACTGAGCAGTTCGGTGCGCTCGATCGTATCGTACATGCTGACAAGGGCGATGATCGCTGCGACTTTCTCTTCGGCAAGCGTGCGGGGATTCCCGATGATCTCTTTGAGATCCCCTTTCACGTGGGTCATGCGCAATGCCCCTGCTGCCTGGATCACGTCCAAGCGGACGTACCAGACTTTTTCCTCCTTTAACAAGCGTGCGATTTC
>JASHWX010000056.1 GCA_030043815.1 Candidatus Rhabdochlamydia sp. | reverse complement strand
CATCTTGTTGGCAAGGCTTCCTGAAAATCGCTCATTAAAGTAGTGCGGAGAATGGCGCTGGATATGATCGAACATCGCCATGCGGAGATCGGCTTGGAGCTTAGGCGTGGCTTTGGCGAGCAGAAAGCCCATCGTGCGGGACATGGTCTCGACGTAGATGACTAAGCACACCCCTCCAATGATGGGAGCTTTGAGCGCCTCCCAGGCGGCCATGCGGTCCCCTTCAAAGCGAGTGAAGATATCAATCACCACGCTTAAGATATACGGCCACAGCAAAGCATCGAGCGACCAAGTGAAGGAATCGATGAGAAATAGAAAGAAAAAGGCCCATCCCTGACGTCGCATGAATTGCCAGACAAAACGGATGAGTTCTTTATAAGAAACCACGTTATTCAAGACTAGGGTTGACGAGTAAAATATCGATATCATCGCCGACATAGCTTGTAAAGAAATCGATCATCCATGCTACGAGGTCATCTCTTTTTGCAACGTACTCGTAACAGCCCTCTCTTCCCAAGCAATAATAAATGACCCCTCTGCTGTTTTCCGTCTTAAATAAAACACCGTCGAGCAAGGCGCCATCTTTAATCGGAATCTTGACATGTTCAGCGTTAGGACTTTGAAAAATTTGCTCCCGCAGCATCGCAAGCTCACGAGGATCTTTTGAAATTGCGGGGTTCACGATGGGTGATACTTTGCCCTCTAAATATTTTCGGCCAGTGAGTGTATCTACAGCGGCGGGAAGATAATATGACTGATTGGAAAGGGTCAAATGATTAGGATAGCCGACTGGGGTTGGTGCTGCTGCCATTTTTACCTCTGGTTAAGTTTTAATTCTAAACTTGCAACGGGATTTTCCTCTTGAGCTTCAACAGAAACACTGATCGCACCTGTGAAAAACTCGGAAAATCCTTTCCAAGTCTGCATGTCTGAGCTGAAGAGGAAATTGCCTTCGCCTTCGCATCGGATGAAGCATGTTTTAAGGATCTTGAGCGTTGAAGCAGATTCTGACGCTAAAAAATCTCCTTTGATCACCGTCTTAAATGGGAGGGACGCTCCTTCAGGGCACTCGAGGATACAGTCCTTTAACTTCCCTTGTGAAAATTCATGGACGTCAGTGGAGTTTAAATTGAGGAGGTTGACGACTTGGCTACCATTGAGAAGGGTCGTACATGCGGTCAATAATCCGATCCATTTCATAGTCTCTCCTTTTGGTTAAGGAGAAAAATGATAGCAAATTTTGGCCGTTTTTTGCAAACTGAATGAGATGAAATTCATTATTTACCTCCTTTTATTTGTCCGCTTTGCTGCTGCTCATGAGTGCCTCTTCAAGACAGATCTTCTCACGGTTTACTATCCCGATGCGCCGCGCGTACCGAATCATTTGACGGTCGCGTTCAATCGGGACGTGCATGGACTTTGCGATGTGAGTGAAGAAGAAAACGCGGCCCTGTTTGCAACAATCAAAAAGATGGCGGAGATCTACAAGAGCATCGGCATCCGAGGTTTTGTCATTGCCAGATATGACGCGCCGCAGGCCGTTGAGATCATTCCTCACTTGCCGGGTTTTGAGAACATCAAGCACATTGTCGACAAAGTCGATTGCCACCGCTATGTGCTGTATCGTCAATCGCCTCTAATTCCTGTCGTTTATGGCAAAATCGAAAGCAATGCCGATTTTTGGCGGGAGGCTTTTCAAAAGGATTACCCAGCCCTGACAGCTGACGACATCGCTATCGAACTCCCTAATCGCCGCTATGAGGCGTACTGGGATGAAGCCCGCGAGCTCATGCAGATGTATCGTTTAGAGTTGCAGGGAGAAAAAGGAACGCCGATGGCCATGCCGCTTGAAATTCCTGAACACTTACCCGAAGTGAACATTCCCAAATGTTACTTCTGCGACCCAAAAGTCTTGGAAAAACAGACCGTCTTCGAGCATGAGGGCATTGTTGTTTTGAACAACCTCAAAAAGGGCCCAAAGCCAGGCTGCACCTTTCTTATCTTTCCCAAAAGGCACATCGAAAAAGTGTATGGGCTTTTGCCAGAGGAAATTCATCAGATCAGCATCGTGAGAAAGGCCCTGATCGAAGTCCTCAAAGAATTCCATCCGGGCCAGGATGTCGTCGTGTTTGTGCAAGACCACCCGTCCAGCGGCCAAACGGTCTTTCATACCCATGAGCAGGTCGTTTCGATCGATCCAGCAAACGCTCTCTCGTGGGTCTCGACGTATCTTTCTTCGAGCAATATCTCTGATGAAGAAATGGCCCAGGTGACAGAGGAATTCGGGAAAAAAATGATGGATAAATTTTAATGTAGGATTTTTATGATTGGTAAAGTTCTTAATTTAAAAGCGCTGCAAAATGCCCAGTTGATTGAAAAGCCATTTCCTTATCTTATCGTCGATCATCTCATCCAGCCGGATATGCTTGCCGACGTTGTAAAATCATTTCCCAAGCTCGAAAAACGGGGTAGTTTTCCTTTAAAAGCGGTGGCAGTGTCAGGAGCATTTGAAATGCTGATGCAGGAGATGCAGCACGAGCGTCTTAAAGAGCTCATCGGGGAAAAGTTCGGGATGGATTTGAGCGATAATCCATCCATGATCACTGTCCGAGGCTATACGACCGAAAGGGATGGCCACATCCACGTCGATTCCAAGGACAAGCTCATCACGGTGCTTCTTTATTTGAATCTGAATTGGCAAGCCGAAGGCGGAAAGCTACGCCTCCTTTACAATAAACACGACCTGGAGCCTTTTGCCGCTGAAATTCCACCCGAAGCCGGCCGATGCGTCATTTTTAAAGTCACCGATAACTGCTGGCACGGCCACCATGTTTTCATTGGAGAAAGGCAGTCGATCCAACTCAATTACGTCACATCGAATGAAGCGCGCGAAAGGCATTTAAAACGGCATGGGCTAAGCTCATTTCTTAAAAAATTGTTCTCAGGCTCATCCTCGTATGTATTCTAAAATCCTGCTGATTAAACTGACATCGCTCGGAGATTTGGTCCATGCGCTGCCTGCCCTCAGCGATGCTCTGGCAGCATATCCTGAAATCACCTTCGACTGGATGGTCGATGAAAATTTTCAGGATGTCGCACGGTGGCATCCGGCTGTGAAAAATATTTATGCAACGAATCATCGCGCTTGGCGCAAAGGGCTTTTTCATCCCCGCACCTTTCGAACAATTTCCCATCTGATAGAGACGGTGCGGCAAACAGAATACGATCTGATCATCGATGGACAAGGGAACTTCAAATCTGCCCTTCTCTCTCTTTTCATGCGGGGTCCAAGGGCCGGGTTCGATCGGCATTCTGTGAGGGAGTGGATCGCGCATCTAGCGTATCAGAAGCGTTATTCCGCTTCCCTTAAAAGCCATGCGATCGATCGGTTGCGACGCCTTTTCGCATCAGCCTTGAACTACCCGATGCCTCTATCTCCGCCCGACTTTCAGATCCTGCGCGAGCGGTTTGTCAAACCGGCTTTCTCATTGCCGGATGATTTTCTCGTTTTTGTCCATAATGCGAGCTGGAAGACAAAGCTTTGGCCCGAAGAGCATTGGACCGAGCTCATCAGAAAAGCGAGGGCGGAAGGGTTTGCCATTTTGCTTCCCTGGGGAAATCCTCAAGAAAAAGAAAGAGCAGAAAGGCTGTCCATCGACCATCGTGTCCAGGTTCTTCCCAAACTCACACTTTCTGAGATCGGCTACATCCTCGAACGAGCGCGAGCCTGCGTGGCGATGGACACTGGCCTCAGCCATTTGATCGCCGCGCTCAATGTCCCTTCGGTGACCCTTTACGGCTCCACGAACGCAGGGCTCATCGGCGCTTCCGGAGGCAGTCAAATGCATCTTGTTTCAACACGCCCTTGCTCGCCTTGCGAGAAAAAGTCATGCCGTTTTAGCGCCTCAGAAAATCCTTGCCTTAAAGAAATCACCCCGGACCGGGTCTATAAAGAATTATTGCGCCAAGCGAGCTTGAGATATTTGTAATAAGTGACTTGGGCATTGTAAAGAGAGATAATGAATCCTTCTTTACCACCTAAAAAACCCCATTTAAAAAAGTAATTCTTAAAAAAAGCCGCAAGCCCATGCAAAATCGCTGTGCCGAGCGATGATTTTTTCTTTCCTGCATGCTGCTCTGCGAAAAGAGTGGAGTACAATTGCATTTTGGCCAAAAAACTCTCAATGGACCGATAAGGAGCATGGTAAAGTTGTCCTTGCAGCGGAACGACCGCCATCCCAGATTGAAGCACCTTTTCATGCACTTGATCTTCGGAAAAAGAGGTGTTCTTCCGATGGTATAGCCGCACGACCCGATCGGGATGCCATCCCGAGCAGCATTTGATCCACTTTCCGCGAAAATAATTCGATCGGCAGAGCGAGTAGAGAACATCCGTTTTAAGCGAAAGGGATTGGATTTCTTTCACAAGCTCAGGTGAAAGGACCTCATCGCTATCGATCGAGAGGATCCAATCATGCGCGGCTTTTTGAGAGGCGCGATTGTGAGAGGTTCCAAAACCCTCAAAAGGGGCGTTGACGATGCTGACATTGGGATAGCGCTTTGCGATTGCCAAAGTCTCATCGGTCGATCCGGTATCAAAGAGAATGACTTCGGGAAAAGACCGGCATGCATCGAGTGTTGCCGCAATCGTGTCACCGGCATTTTTTGAGAGAATGGTCACTGAAATCATATATCCCCCACGAGATCAGCTTTTTTCTTTTAGATGAAGAAGACTGCGAATGGCGTCTTTTTGATCGGAGTGGGCTAAAGCAGCCACAGCATAAAGGGGCTTAGAATCGATTTTATCCATTGCTGACGTTTTTTCAGACCAAAAACGGATCCCTTTTGATGATGTTGGATGCTCGGATAAAAATTGATGCATGCTTCTTAGAGTTGTTCCATGTCCGCTTTTTACTTCAATCGGAAGTATCTTATTTTGATATTCATAAAGGTAATCTACTTCAGCAAGGGAGCCTTTAGCTTCTCTTTTCCAGAAAAAGAGGTCGGTTTTCCATTTAGGAGACGAATAGCAAAGAAGCTCTTGACCCACAAAAGCCTCAGTAATTGTCCCGCGATTGATCAGATCTTTATCAGGATTCAAGAACCAAGCAGCAAGATCAAGTCCCAAAATGGCTTGAGAAAGCCCAACGTCTAGAAAAATGGTTTTGAAACGATCTAGATTCACTTCTGCACCAAGAGGTATGCCATTCCCTGCAGAATGGGTAATCTGATGTACTACATTGGCCCGGCGCAACAGATCGAGACAAGGAGCTAATTCTCTTTTTTTATATTCTCCATGTATGGCGGAATATTTAAATTGATCTCCAATGAAATGGGGAATTTGGTTAAAGAGAATCTCAAGATAAGGAATTTGATGTTTTTTGGAATATTTTGGAAAATCTTGTCGATAAGTTTCTATCAATCCTTTTTGGGCTTCATAACTTGCTCTTGGATCTTTTGTTTCTCTCCAAGCTGCCACAGCTTCGGGCATCCCTCCAATAGCAAGATAATGACCCAGAGAATCGAGCAATCGATCATGCAAAATATCCGATAAAGACTGTTCTTCTAAAATGGGTTCAATGAAATGGGCTTCCCCGGCGGCCGCTAAAAATTCCATGAAGGAAAGTGGATACACATAAAGCATATTCACTCTTCCCACAGGGATCCCTACCTTTTCCAAAGCAAAATCCAATAAAGAACCTGCTGCTATCACGTGTAACTCAGGCATTTTTTCATAAAAATAGCGCAGAGCGAGTATCGCTTGAGGCGCAGCTTGGATTTCATCGAAAAACAGTAAAGTTTTTCCAGGAATAACCGATGTATTTGATAAGAGCCCTAGCTCCCAGACGATTCTATCAGGCTGTAAATCTTTTTCAAAAATTGTCTTAGCATCTGGAGTAAGTTCAAAATTCACCTCGATCATGGAATCGAAAGATTTACCCAACTCTCTAACGGCGAATGTCTTACCTACCTGCCTTGCCCCTTTGAGCAATAGAGGTTTTCTTTTAGCCTCTTCTTTCCAAGTCTTTAAGTGCCAATCAATTAATCTTTTCATGCTGAAAATATAAACCAAATTTACCGTCTTCTTGTTTATATGATAAACCATACTCGGTTTTATTTGTTCAAAAATCTAACCAAGAAGTATCATTGCAGGTCATCCCGCAACCTGTCAATCTCGATCATTGATAGCTTTAGAGTCAAAGAAACGCTAGAGGGACCTATAGGGATACCGTTAGGTAATGTGACTTCTCAATTTTTCGCCAATCTTTATCTTCACGAACTGGATGATTTTGCAAAACAAAACCTTAG
>JASHWX010000055.1 GCA_030043815.1 Candidatus Rhabdochlamydia sp. | reverse complement strand
CGCTTGGTACCACAACCCCCTTTACCCTGATGGATCCCTGTGGAAATTCAGTAAAAATGGCGCGATACGCGGCGTTTCCGCATACATCGCCTTCGTCAAAGAAACCAAGACAGGCGTCGTCGTCTTGGCCAATGCGAAGAGCCATTCGTATCAACTCGGCAATGAAATCCTCAAGATCATGAACCCGCGCGCCTCATCTAACCAATAGTATCAAGAAAACCTCTTCACCCAGAAATGGCAATAGGGCTCTTTTCCTGTCTTGTCGTAATACTTTTGATGGTAGACCTCGGCAGGATAAAATGGCGAGGCGGGGGTGATTTCTGTGACGACGTCTAGGCCTTTGTATTTGAGTTGGTGGGCGAGTTTTTCGGCGATTTGACGCTGCTCATCGGTAAGATAAAAGATCGCAGAGCGGTACTGGGGGCCGATATCGGGGCCTTGCCTGTCCTTTTGCGTGGGGTCGTGGATTTCGAAGAAGAGTTTGGCCATCTTTTCGTAATCCGTGATGCGTGGATCAAAAATCACCTCGATGGCCTCAGCATGGCCGGTCTCGCCTGTGCAGACCTCTTCGTAGGAAGGGTAAGCGACATTGCCGCCTGTGTAGCCGACGGTGGTCTTGATCACACCGCGCTCCTTTTCAAACAGATGCTCGACTCCCCAAAAACATCCCCCTGCAAAGATCGCGCGTTCATAGCCCTCGGGAGTAAAGGCAGGAATAAAAGTCATCGATAACGAATTGACGCAATGGCGCTTATTCTTCGGAGTAAAGCCTTCTCCCATGAAGACGTGGCCGAGATGAGCACCGCAGCGCTGGCATAGAATCTCCGTGCGGCGGCCATCGGGATCCGGAATGCTTTGGACGGCCCCAGGTATTTGGTCATCGAAACTAGGCCAGCCGCACCCGGAAGAAAATTTATCCTTGGAAAGGTACAGAGGCGCATCGCACCGTTTGCAGGCGTAGACCCCATTCTGATCGAAATCTTCATACTCTCCACTTCCCGGCCTTTCGGTATGCTTATAAGAAATGATGTTTTCTTCTTCCGGGGACAATCGGTGATACCGTTTCATAATAATTTTAAATATCTCTCCTTCTTATGGTAGATGAACAGTTCGCCGTAAAAACCCCATCGGGCGAGGATGTTGAGCTGCGCCCCTGCATCTTGATAGGGAAATTCTTTGTTTAAAAACGCGATCAGCTGATCGCGATGGAGTAAGTGATGAGGAGCTTTTTTGAGCAGATCGCAGATCTTGCTAAAGATAGGAATTGTCAACAACTGCTCTTTCCAGAGGCGCCGGCGCGCCTGCCGGTCGGCATCCAAAAATTCTTTGCCTTTTTTTGTTAATGAGACAGTGCGATGGAGAATTTCGACCAAGTCAAGCAGTTCTGCCGCTTGAAGAACAACGGTGACCTTGTCAAAATGCTGATGGCTTTCCGCGCCGATTTTGAAGATGTCTAAAGAGTCGCCGCGCAAGCTCAAATACCGAAGCAGCCCAAGGATCTCATCGCGCCCGACAGGGAGCAGCGGGCCGATTTTTTCTTTCTTGGGCGCGCCCTTGGCAGGAGGCATTTCGATCCGCCCATAAGTATCGTGCAATTGCTCCACCAATTTTAAAAATTCAGGGGAACGGTAATCTCTGGGCCTCGGGATTTTATTTTCGATGATCGCACGGACAGTCGTCGGCTGCATGCCAAGGACGATGATCCGATCGGCCATGTAGGCCACTTCATGAACATCATGGGAAACAAAGAGGATTGATCGCAGCCCGAGCTCTTTCTTTGACCAAATTTTAATCACCTCGGAACGTAAGACTTCCGCAGTAAAGGCATCGAGTTCGCTGAAAGGCTCGTCCATGAAAAGCATTTTGGGACTGCGAACAATGGCACGCGCGATCCCGACGCGCTGCTTCATCCCTCCGGAAAGTTCTCGAGGATAAGAGTTTTCAAACCCGGAAAGACCGACTAAATTGATCGCTTCTTGGGTCTTTTGTTCCATCTCTTGCGTCGAGGCGCGCTCCGCCTTTAAAACGATATCGATGTTTTGTTTCACAGTCATCCAAGGAAATAGAGCAAAACTCTGAAAGACGATCGAAATACCGGGCATCAGCCCTTTTAAATCTTTCCCTTCAAGGATCACACGGCCAGTTGTTTGCGGAATTAAACCTGCAAGGATGCGCAGCAGCGTCGACTTGCCGCAGCCAGACGGCCCGATGATCGCGATGACCTCATCGGGATAGACCTCAAAATTGATCTTGTCCAAGACATGCAGCGTTCCGTAATCTTTACCAATCTCTTTGACTTCGAAAAGGGTCTCAGACATTCAACGCAAACCGTTTTTCAGAATAATGATACAATCTCAACCATACTTGATAGTTCAATAAAACAACCACGACAACCATCACTAAAATGCTTGCGGCCAAGAGAGGAAAATCGTTATTTTGGGCCGCTAGGCTAATGGAGGAGCCGATCCCCGGGGTCGTCCACACCTGTTCTTTATAAGTGGCATATTCAGCCACAATGCTCGTGTTCCATGCGCCCCCCGCTGCCGAGAGCATGCCTGTGATAAAATAAGGGAAGATCGCAGGCAGATAAAGGCGTCTAAATCGGAGCATGCGGGAGAAGCGAAAACTGCGTGCGACCTCTCTTAAATCGGACGGCATGGCTTTTGCCCCTGCCATGACATTGAATAAAATGTACCATTGCGTCCCCATGAACATCAAAATGACGCTTCCAATCCCCAATCCAATCCCTATGTATTTAAACAATAAAATCAGGGCAGGAAACAGCAGGGTCGCAGGAAAAGACGCCCCAACTTGAAGGATAGGCTGGATCACCCGCTCCCACTTTTCCGATAGGCCGATTGCAAGGCCAAGGGGAAGCATGATCATACAGCTGACGCTCACGCAGATAAAGACGCGTAAAAACGTCAAAGACAGCAATTTAAGAAGATATAGCCATTTCTCTCCTGTGACGTCTTTAAGTAGAACCGAAACAGCGATGAGCGCCCAAAGAATAAGGCCCAGCAATACCGCTAAGCCTAAGCGGCTGAGGATCCGAGTGAACGTCTGATAATCATGCCTCTTTTTCTTGGCAAAGAGATCTTGCAAAAAGCATCTCATCTGTTTAAATCGCGCCTTGAAAAAAGCGATGAGAAGCGAGCTTTTCAATAGTTTCAAAAACCAGGACTCGCAGGGAATGATCGGGCCTGTTTCTTCGATGCGGAATTTCTGAGACCAGACGACAAGGGGCCTCCAGAGCAGTTGATCGAGAAAGACAATTAAGATGATCATCGCCACGATCGACTGAATCATCGCCAAAATGTCCCCTTTTGATGCAGCAACGCTCATGTAAGCGCCAAGGCCCGGCAGGCGGAAGTCGCGCGCACCTAATGTAAAGGACTCGTTGATCATTAAAAAGAACCATCCCCCTGCCATCCCCATGATGCTGTTCCACACCAAGCTCACCACAGTGCAAGGAAATTCGACCCAACGAAAACGCTCCCAGGGACTTAATTTATACGCTGACGCGCTCTCATTTTTTTCTATCGGAACTGTGCGGATCGAGTGATATACCCCAAAAGTGATGTTCCACACTTGGCTTGTGAACATCATCACGATCGCAGCTAACTCCAACCCGATATCATGATGCTTAAAAATCCCGACCAGCAAGAGGACGACACCCGGTAAAAACCCCAAAAAAGGAATGCTTTGCAAGATATCCAAAAGCGGGATCAATGCCTTTTCTGCCTTTCGGTCTTTTGCTGCCCAAAAGCCAAAAGACAAGCTGAAAATCAATGAAAGAACATAGGCTAATAATCCTCGGGAAAGTGAGAAAAATGTGTACTGGGGAAGATGCCAGATCGAAAGATCGATCTCGACATGCTGCTTATACGGTCCAAAAAACAGAGTAAAGTAACTCGCAAATCCCACGATCATGCAGATAGCAAGAACAATCAAAAATAGATCTGCTAAAATGCGTCGCATGATCGTCACATAGATTTGATTTGGTGAAAACAAATTCACCAAATCAAACCAAGATATATCTACAGCTTACTTCTTTTCACCTAAATGATGCCATTCTTTCATGGAGATCAGCATCAATACTCCAGATCCCACGCCAGCGAGGCCGAGGAAAAATCCAACAGCGCCCATAGCTTGGAAATTGAAGAAATCAAATGCAGCCATAAAGAAGATATAAACTGCTAATAAAACCGCTGATATCATTTTAATTGAGCTCATAACTACCTTATTTTAAATTGGTTGTAACTTTCACAAACATTTATCGTTTATGTTGTGTGAATCTGCCTATCGACACTAGGATAAGCACACCTGCTGCAACCCCGATAAGGTCAATGAACTTGCCAGCCATTGGCATCATTTGTATTTCTGTCATTGTGGCGAGTCCAGTCAGGATCAGCCATACTGCCAAAAATATCATTCCA
>JASHWX010000054.1 GCA_030043815.1 Candidatus Rhabdochlamydia sp. | reverse complement strand
GAGCCAGTTGCAAAACTTCAGTGCATGGAAAAAACGATGATTTTGAGTCAGTTTGCCACCCCGCACCCGAGCACATACTCAAATGGAGTAGGACTCGGGTGCGGGGTGGCAAAATGACTCAAAAGGGCGTTTTTGCCATGCGCTAGAGTTTTGTAACTGGCTCGAAAGACAAATTCATTTGATGCTGGACAATTTTTTTTGCATCATTTGGGTTGAAATTTTTTCAACGCCCGCTTCCTTTGCAAATGTTTTCCATTGTGAAACGGCACTCTTGACTTGATCAATGATCTCGAGGGCGTCTTTGTGATTGATATGTGAAACTGAAGCTAATTTTAAGAGTTCTGGAGTTCCTGGGGAACGTCCATTTCCCATCAAAGTCGTACAATGCTCTCCACCGGGTCCAGAAGAAAAAGTTAAATCATAAGCCGGTGAAACACTCCAAATCCCTTTTTCATCCATCAAAAAGGAAAAGTTTTTAGAATGATCATCTCGATTGTGAGCAAAGATGTTGAATGCAATATTGCGAAACTGCTTTTTTTGTTCAGCGACATTCTTTGTAAGAAATATTGTCGCCTTCATAACAGATTCATAATCGAGGCTAGGAATGCGATGATCAGCATGCAACAGACCGCTCAGAGTATGAGAATGGAGAAATTTCTTTTCTTCTCGATCGAATCGCCGCACTCCAAAATACCCGGAGCAGTGTTTTGAATTAAAAAGCCTAGCTTCGGGAACACGTACTCCTGCGGCAACTGCCATCAGGTGGTAGGCATATTCGATTGAGCCCATATCTTTGGGATCAATGGAAGATCGAAATTTGATGATCCAGTCATGATGAGTGCGATGATGCCGATTATCAGAGGCTCGGATCATTTGAGTATCAGGGTCAATGCTCACCAAAATCTTGGGGCGAGCGCCAGCGGAAGATCCATTCAATCGAATCAGTACATCGATAAACTGATCTTCTTCTTTTAACTCAAACTGGCTGCACTCTTCAGAGAGCTGGTCCAATTCGATTTTTTCTTTTGAAGTAGAAGTGGGGATGATCGGTCTATATTGCAATGCACCCATTCCACCTGTGCCCACATATCTTAATCGATTGAGAGGCGTTAAGTTATCGGGAAAAATTCCTTGATTCCGCAACTTGCGATCTAAAAGCATTCGACCCCATCCATCCGGCAGACTATCATTGAAAATCCCAAAAAGACCCTCAAACACGGTATCAACTGAAAAATGTACTCCGGGCTTCAACGGCAATTTAAAGGGGGAAAGCTCTAAACCTAATTCGAGAAATTCGGCTGTATATTCAAAAGCGATTTTTCTATTAATGAAAGCTAAACGCCCCATAGGTATGGGTTTTGTAGAGCAATAATCAACAAAAATGGATTGGGCGAGATCGTTCATTTTCTTCCCCTTTGCCTTGATTTTCGCTTGAGAATTTGATTTAACGACGAATAGGATTCGATGGGTTTTGGAGAAAACAACTCTGCGAATTCCTCTAGAGCGTCTAAAACAAGGGATAGCTTTAAGAGCGATTCAAAGGAAATTTTCCCTGTCCTTTCAAATTTTTTAAGAACTCCGAGACTGACCCCTGACCGATCAGAAAGCGTTTCCTGTGTTAAATTGAGAGACAATCTTTTTTCCTTTGCTCGTTTAGCAATGCGAATCAATATTTCATAAGGAGTAATAGTGGCTATCATAGTATCTGCTAATTTTAATTTTCTCTTATATTAGCTATTATAATATCTATTAAGATATTTGTAAATAACGGTGGACATCCGCCTCTGCCTGGAGTATAGGAGGGAATATGGCAGAAGTCAGCAAGATCCCACCTCCATCCGGTGCGCCCGAAGGTCCTAGCAGAAAAGAGCGCGCCGCTGTCGATGCAGAAAAATTTAAAGAAGCCATGCGCCGCCGGGTCAGTGAAGTGAGCCATGTTGACCCCGATGAGCAAAAAAAACGGAAGCGCAAAGAAGAGGCGGAAGAGGAAGAGAAGATCGAAATGCCCGCGATGGGCCCTACGACACCCCCGGAGCTCGTCACTCCTTTTTCTTTAGAGAGCGAGAAGAAAATCAGCCCTCTTGAAATGCAACAAGGGGGCCCCGGCATTTCCCCGTTAGAGTCCGCTCAGCCGACGCCGCCGGCGCCTCCGGGTGCTGCAGCGGCATCAATTTTTGGAGCGCCTTCAGCAGATGAAATGTCTGATGATTCCGGGGTGCTCGAGGAAGAATCTTTCGCAGAGCAGCAGCCTGCTCCCCCTCCGCAGCCTCCGGCTGGTGCTATGCCCACCCTTCCTCAGGCCATGCCAGAAGTTCCGCCTCCCGTCCAGCCTGAAGAAGCGCCGCCCATTGCCGCAGGGCCGCCAGAAACAGAGCAGCAGCCGCCAGGACAAGGAAAACCGGGACCTGCGCCAGGAATTCCTGCTCCCGCCGTAAAACCCTCTCCGAAAGAAAAAATTGGGGCAGCGGCTGCATTAGAAGGCGTGACGCCTAAGAAAGCCGAGGAGACAAAAGGGTTTTTTGAGCAGCTAGGAAAAGAACGACCTCCTCCTCCTCCCAAAACTCCCGAGGAAATTGCGGAAGAAGAGGCCGTGGCGGGTTACGTTCCTCCTGCAGCGCCTTCCGCTATCGCTGCTCCTGCCGAAGAGGAGAAAAAGGTCGAAGAGAAGGCAGCGGGGGCTGCTGCAGCCGCGGAATTGGGTGCGGCTCTACCTGCCGCAGCCACTGCGGAGGGGCTGCCGGCTGCGGTGCCGCTCCCTTCTCCTGAGGCATTGCCTCCTTACGCCACCCTCACTCCGCAAGTGATGGAATTGTTCGATCGCATGGTCGGGGTCATGACTGTCATGACGATGTCCGGGATCACAGAGACGACGATCAATTTAACTGCCCCGCAATTTGCCTCTTCTGTTTTTTTCGGCACTCAAATTATAATCCAGGAGTACAGCACCGCCCCTAGAGCTTTTAACATTCAACTCATCGGGACCCCGCAAGCTGTTGCATTAATGCAGGGCAATGCAGATGATTTGATGGCAGCTTTTCAAGCCGGCAACTATAATTTCCGTGTGAACCGACTTGAAACGGGTTATTTAACCGAACGCCCGCTGTTTAAACGTAAAGAAAAACCTTCTGGAGAAAAAGAAGGAGAAGGAGAAACCCAAAGATGAGCATGATCCCTCAAGAACTCCTGCAAAAAATCACAAGCGATATCCCTGAACTGCCAGCTATGAGCGAGCTTCCTGATGCGGATATGTTCCGAGAACTCATGCACGACAAAGAAGAGGATGATGATCCTGAGGCCCTTTCTCCCCCTTCGTTCATCGCTCCGCCCCTTCGTTTTGAAGAGAAAAAAGATCTCGACGGCCTCATTTGTTCAACGGCTCCCATTGTTTTAAGAGGAGTAGAGCCTCTTTTTTCAACGGCTGTAGTCAAGGCCCTGCCGCCCGAAATCGAGGTTTTATTCGAAAAAATGGCCTCTGCAATGATCGTCATGTGCTCTCCTGGGGAGACGGAGACGACGATTTACCTTGATAATGGAACCCGGGTCACCATCCGCGAGTTCAGCACAGCCCCCAAGGCTTTTAATGTGGAAATCGCCTCCCATCATACCCATGCACTTGCGACGATCGACGCGCACAAGCAAGAGCTATTGTCCGCCTTTCATGAGGGGAATTTTAATTTCTCCATTCACCGCTTTGAGACACAGCTCCAGCCGAGCGAAGATCGTCCCGTTTTGCACCGCAAAGAGAGAGACGATGAGCAAAAAGGAGATCGCGAGCAATGAACGAAGCGCCTCAGCATTGGCTCAAAGAAATTCAAAATGCATTGGTTGCGGCCAAAGCGTTTCCTGAGTCGGGGTTTCCTCCGTCCTTTCCGTGGGAAGCCCTTTCCGAGCAGCTTTCCTCTATTCTTCCTGTTGAAATCGTGCCCCGCCGGTCGCAAATATTAGCGGCTGGCGAAGCTGCTATAGGCTTGGGGTCCGGCTTCTTCACAGTGGCGATCGAGATGCCCCCTATTGGAGGGCAAGTCTATTGGCTCATGGGAAAAGAAGATGTGGTGAAAATCACATCGCTCGCTCTTTCTATCACAAATGGCAAAGGATTTTCCTCTGCCAAATTCCGCGAAGGATTTTATTATTTCCTCGCGACACAGGTCTTGTCCGCCATCGCCGGCATTCAAACTTTCAAAGACCTTTCTTTGCAAATCGGCAAGCCGTTGGACCTGCCCCAAGAATCCGCTTTTTGCATCGACGTCGAAATCCGCAACCCTAAACAGACATGCTGGGGAAGGGTCGTCTGTCCCTCTTCGTTTCAAGAGGCGTTCAAGCAGCATTTCAGCCGCCTTCCTCCCCCAGAACTTACAAGCGAACTGGCCAGACAGATCGATGTGACTTTGCGCTTTGAAATCGGCCATTCCACCATGGCCCCGCTCGAATGGGAAAAAGCCTCAGTTGGCGATTTTATCCTCCTCGACCGATGCTCTTATGATCCTGCGGCGCACAAAGGCACTTTGTTCATTTCCCTCGATGGAACAGCTCTGCTACGCGGCAAAATCAAAGACGGCAGCATCAAGATCGTCGATTATGCCTTTTATCATGAAGAGCAGCCCCCGATGCCATTTGAAGAGGAAGAAGAGGAGAAAGAGCCCGTTGAGGCAATCCCAAGAGATGCGACGGCCTTGACCTTCAAGGTCGAAGTCGACAGAATGCCGATCAATTTGGAAAAATTGATCGATCTCACCCCTGGAAACGTCTTGGAATTTGCGGTGCGGCCCGAACAGGGCGTCGACCTTGTCATCGAAGGGAAAAAAGTCGCAAAAGGGGAATTGTTGAAACTCGGAGACTTAATCGGAGTTAAAATCCTTCAGCGTCATGGCTAAAAGCTCGTTTTATAAACAAAACACGATGCCGGAGCTCGTTTCTGCCGAGAGCGAAATCCCCATGCCTTCCCACATCGGGCCATATAAGATCGAAAGCTTATTTAGCAAAGGGGGCATGAGCTTCCTTTATCTTGGCATCGACCCGGATACAAAAAAACCTCTCGTCGTCAAGGTGCTCTCTCCTTCCTACGTCAATCATCCTGAAACGGTGGAGCGATTTTTAAAAGAGGCGAAAGTCATCGCATTGACCAAGCATCCCAATATTGTGAAGCTCTTCGGCCAAGGGCAGTGGGAAAAAGGCCTTTATATCGCCATGGAGCTCATCCATGGGGTCTCGCTCAAGCAATTCATCATGCAGCACTCTTTGTCGATGCGGCGCGCATTAGAGATCGTGCTCCAGGTCGCCTACGCGCTGCAGCATTTGCATTCCCATGGCGTCATCCACCGCGATCTCAAGCCCGAAAATATCCTGATTACGGAAGAAGGGGAAATCAAGGTCATCGACTTTGGGATCGCCCAGCTACACGAAGAATCCCTCAAAGAAATCGAGAAAGGCCGCATCTTGGGAACCCCCAATTACATGAGCCCTGAGCAAAAAGAAGATTTCCGGTCCGTGACGTTTGCGACCGACATCTATTCTCTGGGGGTGATCCTCTATGAACTGATCTTGGGCAAATTGAGCTTCGGGATGATCAATTTATCGGGCCTTCCCAAAGGACTGCAGAGAATTGCCACCAAGGCCCTTGCCGTTTCCGTAAAGGAAAGATACCAAAGCATCGCGGAATTCATCCAGGATATCTCCACCTACCTCAATTCAGGGGGCCTCGAAAGAGAACGACCCGATAGCGACCAGGCCAAGGAATTGCATGAGAAGATTCAGCGCGTCAGCTTGAACCTTTCCCCGATCGCGCTCCCTTCTTGGCCCCAAATGGAACTAGGAGTCGCTAAAGGACGGGGAAAAGATCAATTCGGCCTTTATTACGACTTTTTCCGTTTTCCCAACAATGCCTTTCTTGTCCTCATCGCCGCCAGCTCATCCTCTGATATCGGGTCCGCTGTTGCGATCGGCGTGCTCCGCGGCATGATCCGCAGCCACCTTCATGCGTTCGTTTCGGCGCAGAAGACGCCATTTCAAGTGGCGCCATTCGTGGAGAGGCTCAATCAGCTTCTCATCGATGATATACTCGGAGAAAAGTTCGCCCTCGGCTGCGTCCTCCTCGATCCTTTAAAAGACGCCGCGACCTACGTTTCGTGCGGGATGAACGCCTTGCTCCACATCCCCCAAGGCCACAATACCCCGCGCCAGCTGATTGCGGCCAATGACCTTCTCGGCGTATCAAGTACGACAGAGTTTTCCGCAACCACAGACAATTGGAATACAGGAGATATCCTCATCCTTCATTCTCTGACCCTTCCCGAGGAAAGCAGCTTTGAAGAAAGGACTGCTTTTGATCAAATACTCAGCGACGCCGTCTCTGAAAATCTTCTACTGTCTGCCCAAAGGCAGTCTGAAGCGATTTTGAAAAAGGCCAGCATAGCGTTGACGCGATATCCCAAGGCATTGATCTCCATCCAACGCATTATTTAAATATACTAAAATACAACTAATTCATAATGTAAAAATTGTGAAGATCATTTAACTCGGAGGGAGTAGTTATGAAGAAAAGTAATGTAGTAAAATTAGCGCTGACAGGTTTAGCAATTGGCACAATGGCTTGCGGTTGCTCTAACTCAAACGGCAGCAGCCAAGGCTCTTCTTGCTCTGGCAAAACAAGTTGTAAAGGAAAACAGCAAAGTTGTACAAACAAGAGCACCTGCAAAGGGAAAAGCGGATGCAATACCCAATCCAGTTGCAAAGGCAGCACGAGTAAGTAATTACGATCAAGGGCGGTCATGTTAAAAAATGTCCCTAATTTGGGAATAGGGATTGGGCTTAGGCCCGTCCATTTCCAGGAGATTTTTGAGACATGGCCGTCTATTGATTGGTTCGAAATTATCAGTGAAAATTTCATGGCTGGCGGGATGCCGGTTAGGAATTTGGAAAGAATTCTAGAGCGTTATCCTGTCGTGATGCATGGAGTAACTCTGGCCATTGGAAGTGCAGCTCCCCTAGACTGGGAATACCTTAAAAAATTAAAAGCGCTGGCAGTAAAGACAAAAACCCCCTGGCTCTCGGATCACCTTTGTTGGGGGCGATTGCCAGGGATGCGTTTTCATGATCTTCTTCCACTTCCTCG